>JAJZJY010000714.1 GCA_021809885.1 Actinomycetes bacterium | reverse complement strand
GGTCGAGCCGATGGTGGCGGACCTGCGGGACCCCGGAGGCGGCGGGCGCTCGCGGGTGCTCATCGTGGAGGACGAGCGGCCGCTCGCCGCCAGCCTGGAGAAGGGGCTGCGGGCGGAGGGCTTCGCGCCGCAGACGGTCTTCAACGGTCGGGACGGACTGGCTCGGGCGCGCGGCGGCGGCTGGGACGTGCTGATCTGCGACATCATGCTCCCCGAGATCAACGGGTACCGGCTCTGCACGATGCTGCGGGAGGAGGGCATCTGGACGCCGATCCTGGTGCTCACCGCCAAGGACGGCGACCTCGACGAGGCAGAGGCGCTCGACAGCGGCGCCGACGACTGGCTCAACAAGCCGTTTGCATTTGTCGTGCTGGTCGCCCGCCTGCGTGCCCTGCTACGTCGCCAGACCGTCGCCACGGCCACTGAGGTCGTCGCCGGCGAGCTCACCGTGGACCTCTCCAGCGGTCGGTGCTCGTGCGCCGGGGTGGAGGTGGCCCTGACCCGCCGGGAGCTCATGCTCGCCGAGCTGTTCGCCCGGCGGAGGGGCAGCGTGCTGTCCAAGTCGGAGATCCTCGAGCAGCTCTGGGGACCCGCGTTCGCCGGGGACCCCAACATCGTCGAGGTCTACGTCGCCCGGCTGCGGCGCAAGCTCGACGCCCCGCTCGGACGTTCGACGATCGAGACGGTGCGGGGAACCGGATACCGCCTCCACCCTTGAACGGAGCGCGGTGGTCCGGGCGCCTCCGACGCCTCGCAGGGTCGGTGCGGGTGCGCACGACGGCGGCGGCCACCATCGCTTTGGTCGCCGCCTTCGCCGCTGGTGCCGCTGTGCTCGTCTACCTGGTCCATCGCTCCGCCTACGACAGCGTCAGATCGGGGGCGAGGGACGAGCTGCGGAGCATCCTGCTGATCGAGGCGTCCACCGGAGCGAGGTCCCTGCCGGCGGGCCACCAGACGGCCCTCGCCCAGATCGTCGACCGCTCCGGGCGGGTGGTGGCCTCCTCCCGCAGCGGAGACCGCCAGCCCATGGCCCACCTGCGCGTGAGACCGGGGCGCATCTCGCAGGCTGTGCGCCAACACCTGCCGGCCGACCCCGACCCCGGCCCGTTCCTCGTCGTCGCAGACGCCGCTGCCGCTCCCGTTCCCAGGGGGGACGTCGGCTACGTCGCCGCCAGCCTCCAGACGGTCAACGACGCAGCCGCCGAAGCCGCTCGGGCCGCATGGTTGGTCGGCACCGTCTTCGTAGGGCTCACCGCCGGGCTCATGTGGTTCCTCATCGGCCGGGCCCTGCGACCGGTCGAGGCGATCCGGGCCGAGGTGGCCGACATCTCGGACGGCCAGCTCGAACGAAGGGTCCCCGTGCCAGCCTCGGACGACGAGATCGGTCGGCTGGCGCTGACGATGAACGCCATGCTGTCGCGACTCGACGACGCTGCCCGCCGCCAGCGCCAGTTCGTGGCCGACGCCGCACACGAGCTGCGCAGTCCCCTTGCCACCATGCTGTCGCAGCTCGACGTCGCTTCACGCTACCCGGGGATGGCCCCGGTCGAGGAGCTCGCAGCGTCCCTTCGCTGCGAGGCGCTCCGCCTGGCTGCGGTCCTGAGCGACCTGTCGGTGCTGGCGCGCGGGGACGAGGGTCGTGTCGGGGAGCGGTTCCAACTGCTGGACCTCGACGACATCGTCCTCGAGGAGGCGAGCAGGGTCTCCCAACGAGGCCGCATCGCCGTCGACGTCGGTGCGGTCTCCGCAGCGCAGGTGCGCGGCAACCCCGCCCAGCTCTCCCGGATCGTCCGCAACCTCCTCGACAATGCCGAGCGTTACGCGGCGCGCCGCGTCGTCGTCTCGCTGCGCGAGTCGGCCGAGCAGGTCGTGTTGCAGGTCGCTGACGACGGCCCCGGCATACCTCCCGCCGATCGCGAGCGGATCTTCCAACGCTTCGTCCGCCTCGACTCGGCCCGGGAGCGCAGCTCGGGCGGCTCCGGGCTCGGCCTGGCCATCGTTCGCCAGCTGGTCGGGGGCCATGGGGGCACCGTGGAGGTAGAGGACAACGGCGGCAGCGGCTCGCGGTTGGTGGTCCGCCTGCCGAGTGCCGCCGGGCCCTGACGTCGCAGTCCCGCCTACAGGCCGAGCAGCGCTGTGTCGACCCGGCCGGCGATGGTCGGCACGGCCGTGTTCTCGGGGGGCGGTTGCGGCCCGGCCGACGGCACCCGGAGATCGAGCACTGCATCACGCGCGATCTTGGAGAACGTCGGTGCTGCCGCCTGGGCTCCGTACAGGGTGCTCCCGTTGACGACGACGATCTCCGTGAGGCTCGGGTGCTGGGCGGGGTAGTAGCCGACGAACGTCGAGTTGGTCACCGAGGCGGAGTAGCCGCCACCAGGTCTGACGACGTTGGAGGTGCCGGTCTTGCCGGCGACGGCGTAGCCGGCGAGTGAAGCATTGGGTCCGGTGCCGCTGGAGACGACCTGCTCGAACATCGGAGTCATCGCCGACGCAACCCACCGCGGCACCACCCGGTGCGGAGGGGTCGCCGGCAGCAGGTGCTCGTGGCCATGAGGACCGATCGTGGCGGTGACGAGCCGGGGAGGGACGTAGACGCCGCCGTTGGCGATGGTGTTGTAGGCAGCCAGCACCTGCACCGGCGTGTCCGCCTGGGCCTCACCGAACGCCATCGTCGCCAGCGTCGTGCCCGTGAAGTGGGAGGGCGTCGGCACGAGCCCAGCCGACTGGCCCGGGAAGGCGACAGCCGTCGGCCGCGTGAAGCCGAACTTCGCTTCCTCGGCGTAGAGCCGCTGCGGGCCGAGCATCCCGGCGATCTCCGCCGCCCCGATGTTGGACGACTGCGCCAGGATCCCCGTGATGCTCAGCTGCTCGGTGGGGTGCTGCTCCGCATCGCGGATCAGCGTGCCGGCGACGGGCAGGGCGGGCGGGATCGTGAGGACCGTGCCCGGCTGGATCAGCCCGGCGGCGAGGGCCCCGGCCACCGTCACGACCTTCATCACCGATCCCGGCTGGTACACGGAGGTGAACGCCGCCGCCGCGGGGGACTCGGCGGCGCCCCCGTGCGCACTGCTGATGTCAGCCACGGCGAGCAGAGCACCGGTGCGCCGATCCATCACCATGGCGACGCCCGACGTCGCGTGCGTGCGCACGATGTCGGCCCGCAGCGCCTGCTCCGCCTGGTACTGCAGTGGCTCGTTGATCGTC
>JAJZJY010000713.1 GCA_021809885.1 Actinomycetes bacterium | reverse complement strand
CCTTCAGGCGATAGCTCGGGCCGTTGATGGACGTCGCAGTGGTGCAGCAGCCGGTTGTTGAGCGCCACTCGTTTTGGCCGCGGAGTGGCTTGAGGCGTCACTGGTTCTGATCGCCGCGCTCGGCGATGGGGCTGGCCGGTTGCGGCGTCGGGGTCGGTTCGGACAGCGTGTTGGGCGTCCGGTCGCGAACGGACCCCGCCGCTTCTCCTTTGGCTGGGATGCGGCGGGGCCCGTCTGATGCTGCGAGGTATCGCTCGCATGATGATGGTAGAGCCTGACGCGGAACGGGTCGAGGCGAGGCTGGTAGCTGGCGACTACTGCTGCGGCGCGTGTGGGACGGGTCGGCTGCGGCCGTGGGGGTTCGCTCGACGACGAAGGCTGCGGGACCGGGGCGGGGAGCTGGTGGTGCGGCCACGACGAGGGCGGTGCGGGTCGTGCCTGGTCAGCCATGTTCTGTTGCCGACCGTGGCGTTGCTGCGCCGCCGCGATCTGGCCGAGGTGATCGGCGAGGCGTTGAGGGCTCGTCTCGTGGAGGGACACAGCCGGGCTGCGGTCGCAGCCGAGGCTGGGGTGACCCCCGCCACCGCCCGCAATTGGCTGCGTCGCTTCGCCGCCAGGTCGCCTGAGATCGGGGCGCTGTTCAGCACCTGGGCGCACCACCTCGATGCCAGCTTGGGGGCGATCCGGGCCCGTGGCTCGCCACCGGCCGATGCAATGGAGGCGATCGGCGTGGCGGCCGCCGCTGCGACCCGGCGATTGGGCCCGGGATCGTTGTGGGGCTTCGTGGCTGGGGTGTCGGGCGGGTTGCTGCTGTCCAACACGAGTTGCCCTCTGCCGCCGAAGGGCTGAAGCCCTCAGGCTGTGAGTGACCCGAACCGGTCACGACAGGAGGTGTCGCACATGGCCCTCGACGAGCGCCGTCAGGCGGTGGGGCTGTTCCGCTACTCGCTGATCCGGCCCTTGGCGAGCCCCGGGCTCACCACGTTTGAGCGCGGCGCGCTCGTGCGCGCTGCGGTGAGCGTCGACCATGTCGGCCCCGATGGCGCCCGGGTCGAGGTATCTGCCACGACCCTGCGCCGCTGGCTTCGGGCGTGGCACGCCGGGGGCTTCGCCGGGTTGGTCCCTGCCGTGCGCGCCCAGCCGACGCGCACGCCGGCGGAGATCCTCGATCAGGCCGAGGTGCTGAAGCGGGAGGCGCCGGGACGGACCGCCGCTCAGGTCGCCCGGGCGCTCGCCGAGGCGCAGGTGGGCATGGTGTCGGCGCGTACCTTGCAGCGTCACTTTGCCCGTCTCGGGCTCAACCGGTCCCCCGACGGGGCCCCGCCTCGGGCCTTCGGCCGCTTCGAGGTGGCCGAGTTCGGCGACTTGTGGACCGGCGACGGCCTACATGGCCCGGTGGTGGACGGCCGCAAGACGGTGCTGTGCGCGTTCATCGACGACTGGTCACGGGCTGTTCCGGGGTGGAGGTGGGGACATGGCGAGGACACCGTGCGCCTGGAGGCCGCCCTGCGGCGAGGGCTCGAGTCACGGGGGATCCCGCAGAAGTGCTTCGTGGACAACGGGTCTGCGTTCATCTCCGCCCCGTTCAACCGGACCCTCGCAGTGCTCGGCATCGCCATCGCCCACTCGAGGCCGGGTCAACCGGCCTCACGAGGCAAGATCGAACGCTTCTTTCGCACTGTGCGCATTCAATTCTTGGTGGAGCTCGATGCACGAGGCGGAGCTTCGAGCCTCGCCGAGCTCAACGAGCTCTTCGGCGCCTGGCTCGAAGGCGTCTATCACCGGGCCCGCCACTCCGAGACCGGCGAGAGCCCGCTCGAGCGGCTGATGCGAGCACGACCCCTGCGGCGAGCGTCCCCCGCCGAGCTGCACGAGGCCTTCTTGTGGTCGGCGGTCCGCACCGCGGACAAGACCGGGGCGGTCAGCCTGTTCGGCAACCACTACGAGATCGACGCCGCTTTGGCCCAGACCAAGGTGGAGCTGATCTTCGACCCCTTCGACCTAGCCGACATCGAGGTCCGCTATCAGGGGCGCCCGATGGGCAAGGCCGTTCCCCGACAGATCCGCCGCCACACCCATCCAAAGGCGCGGCCCGACACGCCACCTTCGCCGAAGGCCTCGGGGATCGACTACCTGGGCCTTGTCGCCTCGCGCGTCGCGGCGGAGGCCGCCCGGCGCATCGCGTATGCCGAGATGAACGCACCGGTGCCGATCGACAGGGACGGGGACAACAGCGACAAGGAGATCGATCGATGAGCGTGGACCGTCTGTGCAGCTACTACGGCTTCACCCGGATGCCCTTCGGCCGTGACCTCGCGCCCGGGTCGCTGTTCCGCTCGGGGGCGCACTCCGAGGCCGTGGCCCGCCTCAGCTGGTGCGTGGCCGAACGGGGACTGGCCACGCTCACCGGTGAGGTCGGCTGCGGCAAGACCGTCGCTGCCCGTGCGACGGTCGCTGGGCTTGACTCATCGCGGACCCAGGTCATCTACTGTCCCAACCCGACCGTGGGAGGCAGGGGGATCCTGTCGCTCGTGGTCGCCGCCCTCGGCGCCACGCCGCGGTTCCACCGCGCCGGGTTGGTCCCTCAGGCCGCCGACGCGCTGGCCGTCGCCGAGGCCGAGCGGGGACGAGCGGTGCTGCTCATCATCGACGAAGGGCATCTGCTCGATCCCGACCAGCTCGAGGACCTCCGGATGATCACCAACGCAGAGATGGACAGCCGCTCCCCGGCCGCGGTGATCCTCATCGGCCAACCAACCTTGAGAAGGCGCCTGCATCAAGCAACGATGGCCGCCCTTGACCAGCGCATCACGCTTCGGGTCCACATGGAAGGCATGGACCTTGGCGAGACCCTCGCTTACATACGCCATCACCTCAGCCAAGTTGGGCGCTCAGATCCTCTGTTCTCCGACGACGCGGTGGCGGTGATCGCGCATGCCGGTCGGGGCCTGCCCCGGGCGGTCAACAACTTGGCCCTCCAGGCCCTTGTGGCCACCTTCGCCGCGGACAAGGCCATCGTCGATCAAGCTGCGGCGAAGATGGCCGTGGTCGAGGTCAACGGTGAGTGAGCTCGTGGCGGACCCGGCCCCCGAGACGACCTGTGGGCGGACCCTTCCCGCCCCGCCCGGCTGGCCGACCCCGCCCGGGCCGACCGCGTGGGTCGGCATGGCCGGGGCGATCGCCGAGACCATCGCCCCCGCCACCGAGGCCGACC
>JAJZJY010000712.1 GCA_021809885.1 Actinomycetes bacterium | reverse complement strand
CGCGACGATCGGTTGGTCGGTCAGCGACGCTCCCCGCGAGCGCCGGGCAGGAATCGCGAGCTCGCGCCCGGGAAAGGTGCGCACGGGCCGGTGCGCTGTGACACCGCCGGGCCCGACCCCACGTCACCGGCGGAGCGGCCGGTTCGCTCGTCCGCACCGACGGCCGAGGGAGAGGCCAGCCCCGGTGCAGGAACCCGCGGGTGGAGCGGCAGGTGCCGGAGATCCACCTGCGGATCAACCCTGGGGTGGACGACCGCCGGGGACGGTCCCGGGACACTGATCGCATGAGTCTCACGGACTACGTCATCGACATCGGGCTGATCGCCCTCGTGCTCCTCCAGATCCGCGGTCGCCGTCTGACCCCTCGGGCGTTCCTCCTTCCGCTCGTGCTCGTGGTGTGGGCGGCCGCCAGCTACCTACACGGCATCCCCACGGCCGGCAACGACCTCGCCTTCGTGGCCCTCGCCACAGCGCTCGGAGCGGTGCTCGGCATCGGCGCCGGGCTGACCACCGCTGTACGACGCCGCGCCGACGGAGCCGCCGTGGCGCAGGCCGGCGCGATCGCCGCCGCCCTCTGGGTGCTCGGCGTCGGTACCCGACTCGCCTTCCAGCTCTACGCCACACACGGCGGTGGCCAGGCGATCGGCCGGTTCTCGGTCGCCCACCACATCACCTCGGCCGAGGCGTGGGTGGCCGCTCTGATCCTCATGGCCTTCGGCGAGGTGATTGGCCGCTCGGCGGTGCTCCTCGTGCGCCTCCTCCGGCTCGCCCCGGCTCGACCCGTGGCAGTCGAGGCCGTCCTCCAGCATCATGGGAGCCGGTGACCCCATTCGCTGAGCGCCGGACCGACGGCCCGCTCGCTCGCTCTGCACTCGTCGCCAACGCGGTGGGGTTGGGCATGCTCACGGCCGGGGTGGCCGTCCAGCTCCCGACGGCCGGCCCCCGCCAGGCAGCCGCCGCCGGGCTACTGGCGGCCTGCGTGACCGGTTGGATTGGCTGGCTGGCCGGCCGCCGTGGCCGCCCCTCGATCGCCGCCCGGGCGGCGGGTCCCGGCGAGGGGTTCGGTGGCGGAAGCCACGACCGGGGCGGGACGCTGCTCGCGCTGTCGTCCATGGCGCTCATGTCCGCTGCCGGCGGCGCCCTGGCCGTGTTCGTCCCGCTCGCGCTGGTCTTCTCTGGTGTCGGCGCGCTCGCCGCGACGCAGGCCTGGTCGGTGCGCGCCACGGGTCCACTCCTCCTGCTGGCACCCTTCGGCGTGGTGGCCGCGGCGGCGAGCGGGGCCGGAGCGTGGATCGAGCTCGCCAACGTGGCGGGTGCGGTCGTCGCCGGGGCGATCATCGGCGCCACTCGCCGGCAGACCCAGCTGACCCTGGCGGCGGCGACCCAGGCAGAGGTGAGCGAGGCCCGCGCCGACGCCGAGCGGGCGCGGGCCGAGCTGCTCGAGGGGCGCAACCACCTCGCTCGGGAGCTGCACGACGTCCTCGCCCACACGCTCTCGGCCTTGTCGCTGCACCTCGAGGCCCTTGACGCCCTGGTGGCGGCCGGCCCGGCGCGGGCCGCCGAGGTGCGAGTCGAGCTCGACCAGACGCGGCGGCTCGTCCGGGAAGGGGTCGCCGAGGCACGCGGGGCGGTGCGCGCGCTGCGGGACGACCTCGGTCCGCTCGAGGACCAGCTCGCCCGATTGGTCTCCGAGCGGGCGGGCACCGTCGAGATCCGGGGCGAACGCCGCGACCTGCCGCCGGACGTGACCCTGGCGCTGTACCGCGTCGCCCAAGAGGCGCTGACCAACGCGACCAAGCACGCTCGGTCCCCGGCGGCGGTGCTCGTCGAGTTCGGCGAGCGGGAGGTCGTGCTCACGGTCACCAACCCGCTGCGGCCGACGGTTCCGCCCCGCGGCGACGGCGACGGCGACGGCGAGGGCGACGGCCGTTACGGTCTGCAGGGGATCCGGGAACGGGTGCTGCTCGTCGGCGGGCGGGTCGAGACCGGACCGGAGGGCGACACGTGGCGGGTCCGTGCCGAGGTGCCGGCGTGAGCGGGGTGCTCCGCGTCCTCGTCGCCGACGACCAGCGAGTCGTCCGCGAGGGCCTGGCCACGCTGCTCGGTACCGTGCCCGGCGTGGAGGTCCTCGGCCTGGCGGCCGACGGCCAGGAAGCAGTGGCACTCGTGGCGGAGCGCAAGCCGGATGTGGTGCTCATGGACCTGCGGATGCCGGGCATGGACGGCGTGGAGGCGACCGAGCTGATTCGCCGGGACCACCCCGACACCCGGGTGGTGGTGCTCACCACCTTCGCCGACGACACGTCGGTCCTCACCGCTCTCGGTGCCGGCGCCGTCGGGTACCTCACCAAGGACGCCACTCGGGACGACATCCGCCGGGCCATCGAGGCGGCCGGCGCCGGCCAGGCGGTGCTCGACGCTTCCGCCCGCCAGACGCTGCTGAGAGCCGCCGCCGGTCGGGCGCCATCGTCCCCGGAGGGGCACCGGGCGCTCCCCGACGGCCTCACCGACCGGGAGGCGGAGGTGCTGGGCCTGATCGGCCAGGGCCGCAGTAACCAGGAGATCGCCGCCGAGCTGTACGTGGCCGAGGCGACGGTCAAAACCCACGTCAACCGGATCTTCGCCAAGACCGGCAGCCGCGACCGGGCACAGGCGGCCGCCTACGCCCACCGCCACGGCCTAGCCCGCTAGTCCCGGGTCGCGCATGCGCAAGGAGGTAACGAAAATGGGGGATTTCGCCAGCGTCCCCGCGTTCTTCCCGTCGCAGCAAGAGGGGAGGAGACGGGGCAGAGCGAGGCGGTCCAGGTGCTCGTGCTCTCGGCCGAGGAGCACCGAGCCGAAAAGGTCGCCCCGGGTGGGCGCGGACATCGGTGAGCATCCCAGTCGCATTCCAGCCTGACGGTTGTCCGCACAGGCTCGAGCCGTGACGCTCGACCGGCCCCATCATCAGTCAGCCAGGCCTCGTTTCCGCTTTGCCGTCGCGGCGCCCACCGCCGGATCGTCGATCGGGGCCGTGAGCGTCAGCCCGGGCGGACCTGGGTGACCACACCGGTCACGGCGTCGACGCCAACCTTGTCCTTGGCGCGGCCACTGCGGACAAACACCCAGTACCAGCGCCACGTACCTCCCTGGAGGGAGGTCTTGTACGCCGTCCCTCCGCCGGCAGCTGCGACGGCGTTCGCGTCTGCCAGCGCCGGTGCGATGAGTGTCGCGTCCC
>JAJZJY010000711.1 GCA_021809885.1 Actinomycetes bacterium | reverse complement strand
TGCTGTGGTCGCCGCTCACGTCAAGGTCGCCGACGAACTCGTCGAGGAACAACCGCCGCAGGCTCTTGGCCGAGCGCGAGTACCGGGCGAACAGCGCCCCCTTCACGACCTCCGGGAGGTTGACGAGCGCGAACACCGGACCGTCGAGGTTCGTGAAGTAGCGGCGGAGGACGGCGGCTTCCTCCTCGGTCCAGATCTCGGTGACATACGATCCGGCGTCGGGGTAGGGCATGGCAGCGGCAGAGCCTACGATGGGCCGCCGGGCGTGGTGGCGGATGCCGTCATCCGCCCAGCGCCGACGACGACGCGACCACGCCTCGGAACATGGCACCCGCAGCGCGGCGGGCGGCTGCCGCCGTGCTGGGGTCTGGAGCCTGGTCGCCGAGCTGGCGGAGCAGGTCGATGAGCTGCTTGACGTTGCGCACGAAGTCCCCGCCGGAGATCTCCTCGTCCTCGAGGATGGCGGACAGCTCCCCTCCCGCCGCCCACCGGTGGGCCGTGGCTGCGAAGCCGGCGTCAGGTCGGCGGGTGAGCGGCAGCGCCGCCCGGTCCTCGGCAGCGTTGAGCTCGGCTCCGAGGCGCTCGACGGCCGCCCAGCGCTCCCGCAGGAGGGCGGTCGGCACTGCGGCGGCCGCCTCCCCCGCACGGCGAGCCTCGAAGGTGAACACCGACACCAAGGCGGCCAGCTCCTCGGGCGCCAAGCCGTCGAGCAGCCCGCGCTCGAGGGTCTCGGCCAAGAACAGGTCCGCTTCGTGGTAGATCCGCGACAAGCGCGACCCCGGCGGGGTGAGGGACCATCCCTCTACGTACCCCCACGCTTCGAGTATCCCGAGCACCCGGTCGAACTGGCGCGCCAGCGACTCGGAGCGCCCCTTCACCCTCCGCTCGATGCGCTGGACCTCCCGGGCGAGGCGCTCGGCGCGCTCGAGAGCCCGCAGGTGGGTACGGAGATCGGGGCAACCCCCGACGGGGTGCGCCACCAGCAACGGAGCGACCGGGTCGGCCCCGCCTCGCGGCCGGCGCCGCCCCCGGTCCCGGGGGGTGTCGTCGATCCGTGCGGCGGCGAGCGACGACGCCACCCGCCGCTGGAAGCCGGCGTTGTGAGGGGCGTAGGGCACGGGCAGGGCGACGCGGCCGACCGCTGCCGGGGGGACGGGGAAGTCAGCGGGGCGCAGCGACACCAACCGCCGCTCCGGCGTGATCGCCCGGACGCGGATGTCGCCACCCCGCCGGTGGCTGGTCGACAGCACGGCAACGCGCCCGCCGCGCCGGCCGGCCACGACCAGCACGTCACCGGGCTGGACCCGCTGGAGGGCGCCGGCGACCTCCGCCAGCCGGGAGGGACCTGGCTGCACCTGCTCGCCGATGCGGGCAAGGCTCCGGTACTGCGCCACGTCGCCCCGGTCGCACACCGCCTGGGCGCCGGCCTCGGCGAAGGCCTGCTGCGCCCGCTCCAGCTGGGCCTCGAGGCGGACGACGTCCACGTCCGCCCGGTACTGGGCGAACGACAGGTTGAGGAGGTGGTGCGCCTCGCCCGCCGAGTAGCGGTGCACCAGGTTGACTGCCATGTTGTAGGTGGGCCGGAAGCTGCTCGTGAGCGGGTAGCTCTGCGTCCCGGCCAGGGCGGCGACCTGGTCGAAGGCCACGAAAGGCGACCAGGGGACGACGGCATGGCCGACGTCGTCCATCCCCCGCCGCCCGGCCCGGCCGGTCAGCTGGGCGTACTCCCCGGCCGTGAGCATCTCGTGGCGCTCGCCGGTGAACTTGGTGAGCTTCTCCATCACCACCGACCGAGCAGGCATGTTGATGCCGAGCGACAGTGTCTCGGTGGCGAAGACGACCTTGACCGCCCCGGCGGCGAAGCAGGCCTCCACCGCCTCCTTGAACGGCGGTACGAGGCCGGCGTGGTGGGCGGCGAAGCCGGCCTCCAAGCCGGTGATCCACTCGCCGTAGCCGAGCAGCCGCAGGTCGTCGTCGGTGAGCCCCTCGACGTGCGCCTCGGCCAGCTGGCGGATCAGGCGCCGCTCCTCGGGCGTCGTGAGCCGCCGCCCCTCACGGGTGCATTGCAGGACGGCGTCGTCGCACGCCTTGCGGCTGAAGATGAAGTAGATGGCGGGGAGCATCGCCCTCTCCCGGAGCACCTCTACCACCTCGCTGCGGTGCGGGGCGTAGAGGCGGCTCCGCCGCCTGCGGCCGCCCCCCATCGGGATCCGCTCGCTCTTCGCATCGACGGTGACGGCCTCGGGGTTGGGGTGCCCGTCGACGAGGACCGGCAGCAGCAGCGGGTCGGCTGCGGCCCGGTCCCCGACCAGGTACAGGTCGTTGAGAGCGACCGGGCGCCGGCGCTCGATCACCGTGGCGGTGTCGCCCCGCACGGTGCCGATCCAGTCGGCGAGCTCCTCGGCGTTGGAGACCGTCGCCGACAGGCAGACCAGGTCCACCTGGGGCGGGGCGTGGACGATCACCTCCTCCCACACCGGCCCGCGGTAGGCGTTCTGGAGGTAGTGGACCTCGTCGAGCACCACCCAGCGCAGCCGCTCGAGGGCTGGCGAGGCGGCGTAGATCATGTTGCGCAGCACCTCGGTGGTCATGACGACCACGTCGGCGTCGCCGTTCACGGCGTTGTCGCCGGTGAGCAGGCCGACACGGCCGGCGCCGTGCAACCGGGCGAGCTGACCGTACTTCTGGTTGGACAGCGCCTTGAGGGGGGTGGTGTAAAAGGCCTTGGCACCCTGCCGGAGGGCCAGGGCGACGGCGTACTCGGCCACGACCGTCTTGCCCGACCCGGTTGGGGCCGCCACCACGACACTGCGGCCGGCGTCGACGGCGTCGAGGGCCTCACGCTGGAAGGAGTCGAGCTCGAATCCCAGGCCGAGCTCGAACAGGGCCCGGAAGCCGGCACCGGGCCGACCAGGCAGATCGGCGCCGGCAGGACCGGCGCGGGTGGCAGGCACCACCCCTGCTTTCTACCCTGCGGCGCCGGCTCGGGGGGCGATGGTCCGCTCGCCTACTTGTGCATGAGCCGGCCGGCGATGATCGCCAGCTCGTAGAAGATGTACATGGGGATGGCCAGCGCCAGAAACGAGAAGGGGTCGTTGCTCGGCGTCGACACGGCGGCGGCAGCGGCGATCGCGACGATTGCCGGGCGCCGCCACTTGCGCCACCGGGCGCTCGGCACGACACCGGTCAGCTCCAGTGCCACGAGCACCAGCGGGTAG
>JAJZJY010000019.1 GCA_021809885.1 Actinomycetes bacterium | reverse complement strand
GACCCGAACGCGTCGACAGCGGCTTGCTGCTCGGCGGTCGGCGCCAGCGTGCTCACAGCCCCGGCCTCTTGTCACGCCCAGGATGGGTGCCGCCAAGGTCGGCCGGGCTGGACCCGGCCGGCTGAGCGCGAAACGGCCTGCCGGGCCGCCTGGTGGCGGTCACCACGGTGCCGGCGCGGGCGGTCCCGGGGGTGTCGGCCGTCTTGGCGAGGCGCCGGATTTCGGCTGGGTCCCGGCCGAGGAGCCCCGCGGTCAGCTCCACACCGACCACCGCGGCCATCTCCCCGACCGTGCGCTCCACCTCGTCGCGAGCCTCAGCGACGAGCCGGTCCTGTTCGGCGATCGCTTCGGCCCGCCGGGCGATCACCCGGTCGAACCTCGCTGCTGCTTGGGTGTGCGCCTTGTCGAGCACGGCGATCGTGCGTTGCGCGTCGCGGACGGTGCTGCGGACAGCCATGGACCCTCCCTTCGGAAGCGGCCACGCCGACCGCTCCTACCGGAAAGGCATCCAGCCGTCCACGCTATGACGAACCCACCGCCTGCAGACCGCCGGGCGACCGCAGGACGACGTCAGGCTCTGCCGAGCCCGCAGACGATGCCGCAGGTGCCCGAGCGAGCCGAGCCAGCTCGGCGCTCTCCAGACCGGTGAGCTGTTCGGCGAGCCGACCCAGCTCGATGACGGCCCGGGTGGCGGACGCCAGCTCGACCCGGGCTGCCGTCACAGCGGCGTCCTCGGCAGCTCGAACCTGCTGCTCGGCTCGAAGGGCGGCGTCCACCCTTGGGCGGGCGCGCACCGCTCGGGCGACCACGGCAGCGTCGGCAGCGGTGTGAATCCGCCGCCGGCGACAGGCGGCTTCCCAGCGGCTGACACCGAGCCCGCCCGTTGCGCGCACAACATCCCGGGCTGCTCGGGCGGCCAGCCGGTCACGGCGGACCGTCGCCTGCCGCCACCCATCGAACGCCGTCTGCCACCGCTCGACCCGCATAGCGATCACTTCGACCGCCACGTCCACGCCTGTTCGCATCACCTGTAGCTGTACCACCCAGACCCGGCCCGCGTCCCCCGCTTTCAACAACAGCCGTTCGCTCCGGCCACAGGCCTCCGCTCACGTTCGCTCGCCAGCTCGCTCATGTACCTCACACGTCTGGCACTCGAGGTTGAAGGGCCGCCGGGCGGGGCCCGTCGGCCGGAGGTGGCCTACCTGAACTGGGCTGATGCCCGTGACGGGTGACAGCAGGGGCACGGCCCGCCCATAGCCTGGACCGCCCACCGCCTCCTGGAAGGGTGCGGCCACCCGGGCCGCCCCTGGATGTTGGAGGCGCACGCGTGATCTCGATCCGCCGGATCAGTCTGGGGGGCGGGTTCCGCTACCTGATGGAGTCGGTCGCCGTGGGCGACGGCGCCCCGGAGCGGACCAACAACCTGGCCCGCTACTACGCGGAGTCGGGCACGCCGCCGGGTATCTTCCTCGGTGCCGGACTGGCCGATGTAGATGGTGGACGAGGCATCGAACCAGGCGCTGTCGTCACCGAGGACCACCTCTTCAACATGCTTGCTGCCTGTGTCGATCCGGTCTCCGGTGAGCCGGTCGGCCGCACGCCGGCAGCGTCGCCAAAGGCGGCCCCGGTGGCCGGGTTCGATCTCACCTTCTCGCCGCCGAAGTCGGTGTCGGTCGCCTGGGCACTGGCCGACGAGGGTACGAAAGCCGTCATCTACGAGTGCCACCGCCGGGCCAGCGACTACGTCCTTTCCTACGCCGAACGGACCGTCTTCCACTCTCGATCAGGGACGGCTGGGGTGGTGGACGAAGACGTCAACGGCGTGGTGGCGGCCTCGTTCACCCACTGGGACTCCCGGGCCGGCGACCCACAACTCCACGACCACGTGGTGGTCTGGAACCGGGCGAAGAGCGCCAGCGACGAACGGTGGCGCACCCTCGACAGCCGTGCGATCTTCCGCTCCACGGTGGCGCTCTCCAACCTCCACCAGGGCGTGCTCGCCGACATGCTGACCGCCGCCCTCGGCGTGGGCTGGGACGCGCGGAGCCGACGGCATTCCACCCGACCGAAGTTCGAGATCACCGGCGTTCCCGATGCGCTCATGGCCGAGTTCTCGCAACGTTCGGCGCAAGTCGAGGAGGCCAAGGAGGAGCTGATAGCGCGCTTTGTCGCCGCCCACGGTCGCCAGCCGACCAGCGTCGAAGTGCTCCGCATGCGCCAGCGGGCGACACTTGCCACCCGGCCCGACAAGTGCCACCGGAGCCTGGCCGAGATGACCGGCGGTTGGCGCCATCGGGCCGGGGACCACATCGGCGACACGGCCGTCCAGGTGGCGTGGGTGACGGGTCTGAAGGGCCGAAATGACCTGCCGTTGCTCCGGGCCGATGACCTCGACGACGGGATCCTGGTTGACGCCGCCGAGGCAACAGTGGCAGCCGTCGCCGAGCGCCGCTCCACCTACGGTCGCCACAACCTGTTGGCCGAAGCCGCCCGGCTCCTCGACGGGGTGCGCTTCGCCAGCCCCGACGACCGGGTGGCCGTGGCAGAACGCATCGTCGAGCTGGCTACAGAGCGCTCGGTCCTGCTCACCCCGCCTTCTCCCCACCACACCCCGGCCCGCTACCTCCGGGCGGACGGAACCTCCCGGCTCCATCCGGCACGGCAGCAACGCTTCACCACCCAGCTCCTGCTCGATGCCGAAGCACGTTTGCTTGCTGCCAGCCGGCGCACCGACGGGCCGACCGTGTCGGCCGGCGTCGTCGCCGAGATGACCGAACGGACCCTCCCAGGTCGGATCCACGGGCTCTCGCTCGACCAGGCGCTGGCCGTCGAGAAGATCACCACGTCGGGGCGGATGGTCGACGTTCTCGTCGGTCCGGCGGGTACGGGGAAGTCGACCACCATGGCCGGGCTGCGGGCTGCCTGGGAGGCCCGCTTCGGAGCTGGTTCGGTGGTCGGCCTCGCCCCCTCGGCAGCGGCGGCAGAGGTGCTCGCCGACGAGCTCGGGATCGACACCGAGAACACCGCCAAGTGGCTGACCGAGTGGCGACGGATCCCCGAGCTGGCGGTCCGCCGGGACAAGCTGGCGAAGAACTTCGGTCGTCATGCCCACCCGACGTCGCTCAGCGCGCGGAAGCTCTGCCAGCAGATTGCGGAGGCAGACCGGTTGATCGGCGAGCGTCGGCTGCGTCCTGGACAGCTGGTCATCGTGGACGAGGCCTCGCTGGCGGGCACGTTCGCCCTCGACGAGCTGGTGGCCGCCGCAGGAGGGGTGGGGGCGAAAGTCGTCCTCGTCGGCGACTGGGCCCAGCTTTCCGCTGTCGAGGCTGGTGGAGCATTCGGCTTGCTCGCCCAGGACCGGGGTGATCTCGTCCCTGAGCTCACCGATGTCCGACGGTTCGATGCCAGCTGGGAAAAGGTCGCAAGCGTGCAGCTTCGCCTCGGTCGAGAGGACGCCATTGACGCCTACGAAGCGGAGGGACGGGTGACCGGAGGGACCCGTGACGAGCTGCTCGACGCCCTGTTCGCCGCCTGGAAGCACGACATCGACGCTGGCAAGACGAGCCTGATGATCGCGGCCGACGCCACCACCGTCGCCGAGCTGAACCGCCGGGCCAGAGCCGATCGGGTCGTAGTAGGTGAGGTCGCTTCCGATGGCATCGCCGTCGCCGCCGGCCAAGTGGCAGGTGTCGGCGACGAAGTGGTCACCCGCCTCAACCACCGGCTACTCGTGGCCGGCGGTCGGTGGGTGAAGAACGGGGACCGGTGGGTGGTGACGGCTACGCCCGAGGACGGCAGCCTTGCTGTTCGCCGAGTTGGTGGCCACGGGGAGGTCGTTCTGCCTGCGGACTACGTCACGAGGCACGTCGAGCTTGCCTATGCGACCACCGCGCATCGGGCCCAGGGACGCACCGTCGACACCGCCCACGCCTTGGTGTCGCCGACGACCACCCGAAAAGTCCTCTACGTGGCGGCCACCCGAGGACGAGTATCGAACCGGCTGTACGTGGACGTGGCCTTCGACCCCGATCCGCAGATCGGCCACGACGAGATGGTGCCCCGCCAGGATGCCCGGGCGGTGCTCGCTGCCGTGCTCGCCAACGAGGGTGCGGACGCCTCCGCCCACGAGACCATCCGGCGTGAACAACACGCAAGCGGGAGCATCGCGACCCTCGTCGCCGAATACCAGACCATCGCACGGGTTGCCCAGGCTGACCGATGGGACAGGGTACTGAGCCACTCTGTGTTGACCAGCAGCGAGCTCGCCCAGATGCGCACGAGCGATGCGTATGGTCCACTGCTCGCTGCCTTGGCCGATGCAGAAGCGCGGGGGCTGGACATCGAAGCGGAGCTCCCGAACCTTGCCACGGTCGCCTCGCTTCGAAATGCCGAGGACGTCGCAGCGGTACTCCACGAGCGGATCGACCAGTGGGTCGCTGCTACCGGCAAGCGTCGCCACCAAGCAGACGACATGATCGCCGAGCTCATCCCACGCGCCCGAGGTGTGACCGACCTCGACCTCGCCCGAGCGCTCGATGAACGAGCCGAAGCGATCGAAGGGCGGGCACGGCACCTCGCCGAACGAGCAGTGGCGAACGGCGCGCCGTGGGTGCGGACACTGGGTGGTCCACCCTCGCAACCGGCCGAGCATTACCAGTGGATGCAGGCCGTCGCCACCGCCGCCGCGTATCGCGAACGGTGGAGGATCGAGAGCGATCCACGTCCGCTTGGTTCGCCAACCTGCCCGTCGCACGAGCAGGCATTGGATCGCCGCAGGATCGCGGTCGTCCTTCGTCCGGTCGCGGCCCGTCGCGTACGCAGGGATCTTGATGGTGTGACCGACGTACCGTCGCCCGATGACCTTCATGCTGTGGGGGACTCGCCCGAAGTTCGCTTGTAGGATACGGGCTCGCCACCACCACGGCCGACTCCACCGGGGACGGGGTCCCATGCTCGCAGCCGAGGAGTGGTCCCATGAAGGTGGTAGATGACAGGATCGGTCGGTGATGGCGACACTCGACATCGCGGATTCAGGCCGCACCCGCTGGGCAGTGCTCGAATTCCAGTCCGTTCACGGACTTGGGCGTCTCAACCCCCGGCTGCAGGTGGGATTCACAGCGCGACCGCTCGCGAACTGCAAGGTTAAGGTCGACGAGTTGACTCTACGGATCGATTTCGGTCAAGAGCTCCTCGGCGAGGGCCGGGTGTTGAACGAGGACGTGTCGTTCGACCCGGCTCACATCATGTTCGAGGTACCGATCCAGCCACGCCTGCTGCGGTATGTCACCGACAGCATCGGACCCCGGGCGAGCGCTGTTCAGCTGACGGCACAGCTCTCAGGGATGGGGCAGTACTGGATGGATCCAGCCACGGCGCAGCGCCCCCCCGTCATGGTCAACGACCCTGAGCTCGGGAAGTGGACACCGTTCGTCGTCTCGTCGGGAGGTTCCCCGGCGTCGATCCAGGTCCCGAGAACCGAGTGGTACGAGCGTGTGCTGGCGCCGACTCGTAACGAGCAGTACCAGTACCTCGAGATCGCGCTGCCGCGCAACGACGCCGTTCTCGGAGTGGAGTGGGCGAGCGCTGTCGGCCACCTGCAACACGCCGAGAAGGCCTACGTCGCTGGCGACGACGCGGCCGTGTTCGTCCATCTTCGCGGTGCGTTGGATGCGCTGCCCGGCGCCAAGCAGGACATCCTGGGCGCCATCGGCGACGACCGGAAGAGGCGGAGCCTCGATGCGGTCCTGACGAAGGCCGGGGAGTTCCTGCACAGTGGCCGTCATGTCGCCGCCGACGGTGGTCAGGTCGGGAGCTTCCCCGTCGATCACGTGGACGCTGCGTTCGCGCTCGACCTGATGAGGGTGTTGCTGTCGCACCTTTCGCTCATGTTGTCGGCCGAACGCGACCGCACAGCACGTTGATGCCGATAGGCGTCAGGTGTCGCTTCCCTCCGGCGATGTCATAGCGAGCCACTCCTTGACCAGCCGAACAAGCTCGTGCCCCGCGCTGACCCGCACCGCTGCCAGCTCCGCGTCGGAGCGAGCGTCGCCATCGGATGGCGACCGTGGGAGCACACTCGCCAGATCAAGCCCCAGGTGTTGACGCAGCGAGTCGGCATTGCGCCATCCAGAGGTCTTGTCGCCCGCCAGATCCAACCAGATCAGCCTCGGCTCGACGAATCCTGCGCCGGTGCGAGCGTGCAGGACGCTCTCGGCCCTTGCCGCTTCGCGCACGACCGTGGCGAACCGGCGGCGCATCGAGGCAAGCCGCTGCTCGTGCCCGTGCTGCTCCGCCACCTGCATCCGCAGGGTCCGGTCGGCGGCCGCCTCCTTCGCCGCTCGCTCCGCCTCGTCGATCGCGCTCCCGGCTGCCGCTGGATCGCCCAGGTCGACAAGGTCATCTAGCGTCCGAACCGGTGTCGGCGGCGTTCGGTCCGCCCGCCACGCCGACCAGACGCCGCCCGATTCGGCGAACACAACAGGTCCGAGCAGGCCTGTGGACGGGTTTGCTCCGCGCTGCGACAGGACGGTTTCCAGGAGCGGATGTCCGTATGTGGCGAGAGCGCACCAGTCCTGGCGGTCACGAGAGACTCGCTCGGGTGCGAAGGTCGCCGGCCGCTCCGGCTTATCGAGGAAGGCGTCGAGATCCTCGACCAACGCCGTGCGGAGTCGCGCAAGATCAACCGGTGGTGGTGGGAGGTCGGGATCCGGCATGGGATCGTCGTCGGGGTCCAGGTCGATGCCGGAACGCTCGAGGTCGTCCACCTGCGCCACAAGTGCGGCGATGGCCGCTCGGCTCGCGTCGGCCCGCTCGCTTCGCGGCGAACGGAAGATGCGGCCGAATGCCGCCTCGGTCGCGCCCAGGATCGGCTGGAGCCGCCCTACGAGCCCGGCGAACAGATCGATCCGCTGAGCGAGTGCCTTGTAGACCTGCTCTTCGATCGTGTTCGGGATGACGTAATTGCGGACAGTCACGGTCGGAGCGGGCTGTCCGATCCGGTCGACGCGCCCGATGCGCTGCTCGACACGCATCGGGTTCCACGGAAGGTCGAAATTGACCAGGCGACTGGCGGTCTGCAAGTTGAGACCCTCGCTGGCCGCGTCGGTAGCGAGCACCACGGAGATGCGGCCGGAGCGCAACGCGTCGACCAGCTCGGTCTTCGACACGTCCTGCCACTCGCCGTCGTCGGTCCCGATCCGCCCACCGTTTCCGGTGTAGGTGGCGAGCTGGGACCGGTAGCTGGGCTGCAGGCGATTGCGCAGGTAGTCGAGGGTGTCGGTGAAGGCGGTAAAGACGATGATCGCCTGGCCAGATCCCCGGGCCGTGTCAACGTCGGACCGCAACTGCTCGAACTTCGAGTCGGAGATCGACTCGAGCCGGTCGATATATGAGGCGAGGCCGCGGAGGTCCGCGTCGGTGAGCGGCACCGCTTCGATGTCGTCGACAGCAGCCCCGCCGTCGGTCCCGGCGCCTTCACCTTCGAGGTCGTCGACCTCGTCGAGCAGGTCGGGTTCGAGCTGGAACACTTCGCGGGCGAGGCGTCGTCGCAGTGTGCTGGCGATGGCGGCCCAGGACGACGTGAGCCGCCGACGGTAGACGGTGAGCACGAGCCCGGCGTGGCGGCGAGTCCCATAGCGCTGCATCAGTTCGTCGAGCACCTCATCGAGCTCGTCGTAGAGGAGCTGCTCCTCGGGTGTGAACTGGATCGTCACGGCGCGCACGTCGCGTTCCGCGACAGGCTCGTCGAGCAGCCCGAGCTCGCGGTAGCGCCTGAGGGTCTGGCGGGAGTGGCGGGTGACGTGCCGACCGACCGGCCCTCGCTGTCGGAGCCAGACCCGCAGGTCCCGCCGGCCGGGCGCGCCCAGGGCTTCAACGATTTCTGCCGGGTCGGCGCCCGGTTCGCCGAAGCGCCGGATCCGTTCTGCTTGGACCGGCCCGAGATCACCCTCGATCCGGCTGAGTAGGGCATCTTCGGCGACATCGGGCGGATCGCCGGCCGGGCTGCCGATCCGCAACATGTTGGCCAACAGCCCCCAGGCCACGTCCGCGTCGAGCGGCTTTCCCAGCTCCTTGTAGAACCGCTGGAAGTTCGGATACTCGGCGAACCGACCCGACAGTCCGACGTGGCGGAGGAGGTCGAGCAGCTCGATGGGGTGCACCTGCATGGGCGTCGCCGTGAGCAGCCAGGTTGCCCGAGCGTGCGCGTGCTCGCCGATGGCATCGAGGAGCTCCAGCAGGCGGCTGGGCCGGTACTTCTCCGGGTCGGCACCTTGCCGGCGGGCATGATGTGCCTCGTCCACCACCAGCAAGTCGAGCGGCGGGGCGGCGAGGATGAGGCGACGGTGATTGGAGCGTCGCGCCAGATGGCTCGACACGAGAAGGAGGGGCTCGTCCGCATAGGGATTGGCACCCGCACCGATGATCCGGACGTCGTCGGGGTGGGCGCCGTGCACCTTGCCGCCGTCGAGTCGCGGCACCCACAGACCGAACTTCTCGAACAGCTCGTCTTCCCACGGCCGGCAGACCCCGGCGGGGGCGAGGATCAAGGCTCGTTCGACTTCCCCCGACAGGAGGAGCTGTCGGAGGGCCAGCCCAGCCGAGATCGTCTTGCCCAGGCCCACCTCGTCGGCGACCAGCCACGAGCGAGGGTAGGTTCCGGCCAGCCGGGCGACGACCTTGCGCTGATGTGGGAAGGGGCGTACGGCGCTGGTGGCTTCGCCGAGCGCGTCAGCGCCGACCAACCGTGGTGCCACCGCGAGGAAGGTTGCCACCAGCTCGGGCGGGGCCGGCTCGGGGCCCTCCTCGGCGTCCCGCGGTGAGGGTGCCTCGTCGGGGGCGAGCGACAGCAGCGTTGTGACGGCAGGATCGGGGAGGTCGAAGATCTTGAATCCCGGGACGCTGCCGGCCCACCGCTGGTCGAACTTGGTGGCCCACTCGTCGAAGTAGGCGGCCGATCCGTCCCACGACTTGTAGACGCTGAACGATTCGAAGTTGTGCGTCCACGCCGTGTCCGACTCGTTCACCGACCCCTGAAAAGCGACGCCGTCACCGAAGGCGTCGCGCAGCACCCCGATCTTCTCGTGGAAGTACGGCCGGGCATGTTCGGGAGGAACGGGTATGCCGGCAGCGTCCACGGGAACCGCCACCTTGACGTGGAGGCGGCCCTCCCGGGCCAGCCAGGCAAGAACTTGGAGCCGGCGGGAGGCGATCTCGTTGGCGTCGAGCAGTTCGGAGGCGAGGCGTGCTGCCAGGTCGGTGGGGATCTCGGTTGCGCCAACCAGCGCGCTGCGGTCCTCCTCGGCGAGCTCGGCGCCGACGAGCAGACGCATCGTGCCCCCGCCAGCGACGAACCGGCTCACACCGCGTGCCGCAGAGGAGATCGCGCTGGCGCGGAAAAACCCGACGGATCGGTCGTAGGAGACCGACCTCGAGAGTGCCGGGACGTAGAAGCCGCGCAGGGCCTCGTCACCCGAGTCGTAGCCGATGCCGAGCCCAAGTCCCCGAAGGCCAGGCCGCTGCTCTCCTACATCCGCCTGGTCAGTCGTCGCCATCGGCTCCCGAGTCGTCATCCTCCCCACGACCGCGGTATGCGAGTGGGAGCTCCGCAGCGGGGGCTGCCTGCGCGGCAGGCTCCGCTGGGGCAGCAAGATCTTCGAACAGCGTCACCCGGATGCCTTCGAGGCTCCGGGCCTCGGGGCGGACGAAGTCGCCCTTGTCCCTGGTGCGTGGCACCGCGTGCAGCGCGGCCGCCACCAGGTCCCGGAACCGGGCGTCGTCTGCGCTCCCAGTGCGGACCATCCAGGAACGGGCCGCACCGGCGCCGTCCTCGTCGTAGGTGACCATCAGTGCATGCAGGCGATCGAGCATGGTCGGCCACGACGAACCTGCCGGGTCGAACGCCTTCGCCGTCCTGCGTTGCGCCGGGCTGAGCATCGTCACCGTGCCCGACGTCGCCCGGATGACCTTGTGCGCCTTGGCCAGCTCGTCGAGCTCCAAGTGCGTGGCAAGCGACAGCTTCAGTGCCTCGCCAGCGGGGAACTCGGCGGCGGCGAAGTCCGACCAGGCGAGCAGCCACCAGTCGGTCACCCGGTCGAAATCGACGTCACGGCCGCCGAGCAGCCCACGCTTCTTCATCCGGGCAACCTCGCCACGGGCCAGGTCGAGCGCTACATCGGGCCGGATCACCTCGGGGTTGCCGTCGCTGTCGAGCGCACCGGTATAGACGGGCCAGTTCTGCGACAGCACCGACAGCACGGGCCCGAACGTGGAGAGCGTCAGGTCGATGCCGTGGAGACCGGCGTCCGAGAAGCGCTCGACGGCATCTCGGGCAGCGGCAGCGACGTCGCTTCGGATGTCGGCCCAGTAGGCAGGCTGGGTGGACGTGCGCTTGTGGCACGTCAGCAGGATGGTCGACGACGCCGCGTTCTTCTTCGCCTGGTGCAGCGAGTGCTCGGACTCGGTGTGCACCGGCCACGAGGACGCCACCGAGAATCCCGTGCCCAGCAGGGCTTGGCCGAGGGTATCCCACGCGTCCACCCGTTTGTGGGTGAACATCACCGTCATCACCCCGTCGTCCTTCAGCACTCGGTTCGCCTCGGCGAAGCACCGGGTGAGCAGCTCTTCGTAGTGCTCGTCAGCGAGGTCCGACGCGGTCTTCGCCCCGGCTTTCCGCCGTCCTCGGGCCGACGGAGCGACGTCCTCGAACAGCGACGAATTGGCCACCGCTTCGGCTTGCTTGTCGCTGGCGGAGAGCTGGCAGAACTGCGGCCATGTATCGCGCAGTGAACGGCGCAGCCAGACGAGGAAGTAGTCCGCGCACTCGCCGTACATCACGTTGTCGTAGTAGGGCGGGTCGGTGATCACCGCGTCCACCGAAGCCGACTCGATACCCGCCAAGTCGGCTGCCGACCCCATGCGAACGGCGGCCGGCTGCTCGTCCTCGGTCGTGCGCATGCGGTAGCGATCCGATGCCAGCGTGGCGATCCCCTGGTAGGCATCGGCCACCTGGGCGACCGCCCACGGAAGCAGCGCGTGGGCACCGTCGAACTCAGCGAACGACCACTTGAACGAGAAGTCATGGCGGTCGAAGACGTTGCGCACTGTGGTCCGACTGGCGTGCCAGCTGGAGAGCATGCCGTTGTAGTCGATCGACTTGTCCAACGCGAACGCGAGGTACAGCCCGAGCGCCCGCGCTTCGTCATCACCCAGTTCGACCCGGGCTTCGGCCACCACATTGCGGAGTTCCTCCAGCGCCGTGGCGGCCGTCAACAGCTGGCGCGGCGTGAACATCTGCCGGGCGGTGCGTATCCCGTATCGGGCCGATCGGTCGGCCGGACCGATGAATCTGACCTCATTGGGAACGAGGTCGTCGATCTCCCAGCCGGGGAGTCGTCGATCCACTTCGGCTCGAGCGGCCTCGACGGCAGCCAGGTCGGCGTCCGATGGGGCCCGGAACTGCCGTCCGCTGCGCCCTGGTCGGGTTACGCTCACGGCGAGGAGCATCTCGCCCATCTCCCCGGCCTGGGCTCGTTCGACGATGTACTTGGAGTCGAACGTCTGACCAGACCAGATGCTGGTTGCCGTGCCCGACTTATAGGTCGGTCGGTCACCCCAGGCCTTCGCCTCGGCGCCTTCGACGATCTGACGCGTGACGTGTCCAGTGTCGGGATCTGCTTTGAGCGCGACGGCGACGTCCCGCCCCGCCTTGCCTCGGGCCAACCAGTAGTCCGGAGCCAGCGGCGTGGGGCGCCCGGTCGCCGGACACGGCACGGTGTGGGCCCAGACGTAGGCGGCGATCGTCTCGCCGGTCTCACGTGGGAAGAAGGTGCCGAGTCGGCTCTTCGCTCGGTCCGCCCAGACCGTTCCCCAGCGTCGGATCGCGCCTGCGAAGTCGGGGCCAAGTCGGAAGGGGAGGTCGACGGTGCCGGTCAAGATGGCGGTGGCCACTGGATTCAGCTCGTTGGCGACCGCTTCGGAACCGAACCGAGCTGCCTCGAAGGGGATCGAGCCGCCGCCGGCAAACGGGTCGAGCACAACTATTCGGCCGATGGCTGGGGCTCGCAGCGCGGACAGGCGTGCGATCCGATTGCAGTCGTCTCGTGTCGGGTTGCGAGTGAAGGCGCGTGGGTAGCCATAGCCGCCGTCCACCAGCCGTTCGCCAGTAACTCGGGCGTCGGCAATTCTGGCACGACCCGCGACCGGGTCGCCCGTGATGCCCAACGTGGTGAGGAACCAGCGGTGGTATTCGTCCTCGCCGCCGGGGAACTCAGCGACCAGCTCTTTTCGCACCCGGGCGAGGTCGGGGTCAGCAGCCTCTTCGTCGGTAGGCCAGGCCGGGAGCAGCGAGGCGACGATCGCTGCTCGGCTTGCGGTCAGCGGCCGGCGGGCCCACCAGACGTGGAGTCGGCTGTTCGGTGGCTTTTGCGCAGCGCTTGCGTCGCGCAAGCTTTCGGCTCCGATGGTGGCGGCCGGGAACCACTGTTCGATCAGCGGGCGAACTCTCATGGCCGGCCGCCGGCGGCGAGCAGGACCCGTAGCGCCGGGAGGCCACCGGGGCGACTCAGCTTGGCGTGCCAGTAGCTGGCCTCTTCGGGGCTCATGGCGGCGACCCCGGCACTGACATGGTCGATGCGGTCGGCTCGGCGCAGCGGCTTCACGGCGACGAGGAGCAGCTCGACCTGGGCGCCGGTCAGGTAGTCGAGATCAATCGGCCTCGCCGACGACCAGGTACGGCCAGTGATGCCGGAGGCGCGCAAGATGTCGTGCACGGGTCCGGCGATGCGAGTGGCCTTGGTGCTGTTGACGCGGGTAGTGCGTTCGACCGTGGGTGTCCGAGCGTCGAGTGCGACGGCGAGGACCCTCCCCTCGCCGTCACGCTCGACGACGCACCGGAATTCCTCGCGTCGCGTCGGCTCTCTTCGGTTGGTGGATGAGGTCATGAGTGCTCCTCGGTGAGGAAGGTGACCGTGCACTTCGCTGGTCCAGTGTCGGCAGCACGCCGGCGGGTGTCTTCGATCTCCTGCCCCGATGCGGGAACGGGCGGGTCGAAGGTGGCAACGAGCGACGCCTTGAGGACTGCCTGATGACTGCGAAGGAGCTGGTCGACAGCTGTCTTGAGCGGTGCGTAGTCCGACGCGTCGCCTGCGAACTCGACGGTGGCCACGTCACCCGGGGATCCCAGGTCGATCCGGGCGTCGATCTCGTAGCGGAGCTTGCATCCAGGGATCCCCGCGGGCATGACGGAGAGGAGCTTCGCCAGCTCGACGCCACCGCCGGCCCCCGTCTCGTCGACCGACAGACGCACCACTGCAACCTGCTCTTTGCCGGCGTCGGCAGCCTGGGACCGGGCCTGCACCACCGCGACGTCCGCCTTGCCGGTGGCCACGAACCCGCTGGGCGTCGCCACCGTTGGAGGTGGAAGGTCAGGGATCACCACCGGCTCGGGGGCAGGTGCCGACCCCACGGGGTGGATGAAGGTGTCCTCGGCGATCCGCACCGCGCCGATGGGTGCAGGCTGGGTGGCCCAGCCAGCGTCTCCACGCTCGGGGTCCTGGTACTCCCACACGCTGTTGCGAACACCGGCGAGGACGAGGTTCTGGATCTGGGCGTGGTCGAGCACCAGGCGCAGATCGGTGCGACGGGCGAAGGTGCGGACCAGCTCGGCCGTCGCCATCGGCCGCTTGAGCTGCTCACCGAGACGGCTGGCGATCATGCCCGGGTCGACCGGGGAATCTCCGGCAGCGAGCAGCTTGTCGAACCCGGCCAGGCGGTCGACGACCGAGGTGGTCTGGTTCGGTTTGACGCTCGCTGTACTGACCGTGTCGAGCTCGATCCCTTCGAGACCGCCCTTGGCCGGGAAGTAGAGCACGTTGACGTGGTTGCACACTGCCACGCGGGCTTCGAGCGCCGACTCCTTGGCCATCTTCTCGAGCTGCTGGCGCTTGTCGTCGGCGAGCCCGCGCACGGTGTCCGCGCTGCCCATCAGGTCGGTGAGGGCGAGCTTGTGGCGGACGGCGCGGAGCATCGACTCGTGGGTGGATGCCGAGGGCACCAGGAACACCAGGCGGTTACGGAAATCTCGGAGACCCCCATCGGGCTTCTTCTCCCACAGCTCGCGCACCTGGTCGGGCACGACGCTCGGATCCGTCACACCGTGGGACGGGCCGAACTCGTCCCAATGCAAGATGGCCAGCCAGGCAGCGTCGGACCGGTCCGGGATCTTCGCGTCGACCCAGGTGCGGCGAACGGAGAAGACCGAGTCCCTGAACTGGCCAGTGAGGAGGTCGGTGGCTTCCGTCTTGATCCTGCCCGGGAGCACCTGTGTCTCGGCTTCCTGGATCAGCTTCGGCAGGCTGGCCTCGGTCGAGAACCGGTAACCGCGGACATCGACCGACAGGTACCAGGCGGACCGCTCGAGCTCGTCGAGTGCTTTCAGGATCACGTTCGGGTCGTCGTCCGGGCAGAGGACGGAGCCGACGAGCGTCCCGGCCGGCACGCCGGGGACGTCGCGGGTGAGGGACCACACGTAGATGGTGGTGGCGAGACGCTGGGCGTAGGGGGCAGAAACGGCCATCCGGACGTCGATCGCCTCGGCGTGGCTGGGCTCGCCACCAGGTTGGCCGGCAATGTCCGCCCGGATGACCGGTTCGAGCGCGGGACGGTCCAGCCTGCTGGAGAGATCTTCGGCATTGTCGTGGTCGGCGAGGTCGACGTGGTGTACGTGGATCAACGCCGCTGGCGGGCGGGCATCCCAGAGGTGGCGGACCGAGCGGGCGAGCAGACGGAGAGCCCCTCGGGTGCGCTGGAAGTTGGGGATGGTCGACAGCCGCTTGTCGAGGACGGTGAGCAAGTCGGGGTGGAAGGGATAGGACGCCTCCACTTGAGCAGCCCAGCCAGCCCGGAGGCCGTCGGGCAGCTCGACCGCTGCGTCGAGCGCTCTGGTCGCTGCCTCGGCATATGCTGCGGCGGTGGCGGCTCCGGCCGTTCGGTCGACCCTGGAGAAGAGGCGACGGGTCAGGATGGCTGGCAGGTCCGCCTCGTCCGACGGGCGCAGCACGTGCTCCTTGCGGGCGACGAGCGACATCGCTTCGGCCACCGCCCCGAGGACCGTTTCGGTCTGGTCCCCGAAGGCGTCGGTGACCTGCGTCGAGGTCAACACCAGCACGGCCCGGGCTTTGGAGGACACCGCCTCGATCAAGGACATGAGAAACGCGGTCGTCTGGGTGGCCAGTGTGGTCGAGCCCACCTGGACGCCGCCTGCCTTGGCCAGGTAGGCGGCGATCTCGTCGATGAGCACCAACGCGGGTCCGTCGCCGAAGACCCGGCCGATCGCCCCCGCCCCTGGCGCGGTGAGACCTTGGTCGTCGGCGGCCACCTCCGCGTAGCCGTCGGGCCCCCCGAGGGCCAACGCCAGGTGACCCCAGACCGTCTTCGGTCGGATCCCATGGACTTCGGGGAACGAGGTCGCCCCGGTCGCGGTCCCGACGAAGACGCCGACCCGCACCGGTCCGGACGGGAGCAGCGCCGGATCGACGAACTCTCCGGCGGCCGGGGAGTTCTGACCGAGGCCACCCCGAGCCGTATGGAACGCGGCGATCAGATTGTGGGTCTTGCCGCCACCGAGGTTCGTCTCCAACCGGATCACCGGGGGAGCGTCCGGCTGCGCGCCGCTAAGGCGTCCGAGGACCTCCGCGAGGAGGGTCTTCAGCCCGGCGGACGGGTGCGTCGCGGCGAAGAACACCTCGGGATCGCCATACTGTGCCGGAGCGGTGCCGGCCACCACCTCGTCCAGGCTGGCGGCGAAGATAGCGTCGCTGAGCGTGCCGGCCAGCACGTCCTGACGTGGCTCCGCGCTGTCGTACAGGCTCGTGCTCACCGCAATCTCCCTCCCTCGCCATGTGGCCAGCGACGGGCAACCCCCGCGTCGGGGTGCTCACACCGTGCCAACAGGGTAGAAGGTGGGTGGCCTGCAGGCTGCGAACCTCACAGACTGTGCTGACCGAGCACGGTGGCGTCAGCGACACCGCGTCGGCTGGCCAAACCGTGACTGCCAACCAAAGTCGAGGTGGAGCCGTTCCTTGATGATGTCCCTGCCAGGGACCGCCTTGAATGTGACTGGGGAGGGCGACCCTTGCGGGTGGCCCTCCCCGGTTAGACGGTGGACGCATTGGTCCTTCGATTATGCTACCACTTCCGGCGTGCCACTGATTGAGACCGACTACATCGCGGCCAGGCTTCGTGACTTCTGGGGCCGGAGGACTCCCTGGCAGCGGCGGCTCTGGGGTATCGGGACGGTCGGGTTGGTTGAGGATGTCCTCGAAGCTGCGGCGTTCCAGCGTGCGGGACATTTCCACGAACGCACGGTCGCCGATCTTGCCGAGTCGGCTCGCCGCCAGATCCGTCGGGATCCGGGCCTCGGATCTCCGCCGGTACGCGGCAAGTTCGACCAGCTGATGAAGGTCGTCGCGAAAGACGGTGGGGCAATGCGCGAGCTCCAGGCTCTACTGCACGACCGGGCGCCGCACTACTTCGCCTGCTGGCGTAGCGCCTCGGCCACCGAACCGCCCGAGCTCGAAGTGACTGCCAGGAATGTCGGAGCGCATCTGCTCGGATGCGGATTCAGCCCCGACCACCTCTACCGCTGGGTGAGCAGCGTGGCAGGTGATGGCACGCTGACTGTTCCGGCGTTCCTCGAAGAAGCTGAGACGCTCGCCCAGCGCCCAACCCGTACCTACGAAGTGCTGATCCCCATCACGTCCCTGCCTCGCCATCGGGTCCCGATGCCCGCCAACTGGATGGAAGCGAGGGCGGCAGCGGAGTGGATCCGCACCCACGGTCCTGCAGGGAAGACGGTGCGCCAGAACGGCGCCTTGCTGTTCACTCGTGAGGCTCGAGACCCGTGGCGTGCAGTTGAAGAGGTGAGCGATGTCGTCCAGAGCCTTGCAGCGCGCGTTGTCATCGGCTTACCCGGTCAGGACCGGTTCGTGGTCCACGACGAGGCGGTGGTCAGCGCCTCGCCTCGCCTGTATCCCTTGAGAAGGCCCCGCCGGCAGGTCGAAGTTCACGCGCTGTACCGTCAGGGCGTGCTCTACGAGGCTTCCCATTCGGGTCTCGCTGGACGTATTGGGGCAGCGATCGATCTGCTCGAACCGCTCGAGAACGGCTCCCCGGAAGCGGCTGTCGCCGGTGGGTGGGCGGCGATCGAGACGCTTCTGGCACGAAGAGACGCTGCCAACGCGGTCGCGGCCGAAGAGCTCGCCACCCTGGTCGCGTGCAGCCTTGTCAGGGCGGAGCTGACCACGTTGAGCTACTCGTACGCCATCGATCACCGAGACCAGCTCTCGGAGACCCTCGACGGCACCGATTCGAACCTCGACCGTTGCCGAATCTTGCTGCGAGCGATCACCGCTGGTGAGGTCATCGACTTCGCCAACCCCTCCGATACGGCCGCCCTGGCGAGGTTGAAAGCGATCGCAGGGGCCCCAGCAGATGTCCTCGGGCGGGTGGCCTCGTACGTCGGCGACACGTTCAAACGGCTGTACCGTCAACGCAACCTCGTTCTTCACGCCGGTCGAAGCAACTCGGTCGCTATGTTGCCCACCTTGCGCGGCGCTCCTCCACTTGTCGGCGCGGCGATCGACCGAATCGTCCACGCGGCGTTGCAGCCTTACCCAATCGCCCCGGACGACTTGGTCGCCCGTGCTCGGATCCGCCTGCATCTCGCCGGGACGACCGCCGAGGCAGACCTCGTCGACCTCCTCGGCTAGTGATCTACCGACTGCTCCCGATCTACTTCAAGCTCTCGAGCGCCAGCGGGCCGGGCAGCGCCCGGGGTCCTTGCAGGCTCAACGTCCACACGTGGATGAGCACCGGGTCGCTCCCGGCGGGGCCGTCGTCGGCCCTTTGCGAAATGTCTGTCGCCACGGATGGAGCGTACCCTAGCTTGGGGTATCCGAAGTCCGGGTCTCTACTGGTGCCGTGGCGAAATCGATCCACAGCCCCGAGTACGCGGTCATGCTCGTCCTCCTCCGCCAGCTTCGCGAGGACGCCGGACTCCGGCAGGTCGACCTCGCTGCCCGCCTCGGGCGGCTCCAGACGTTCGTCAGCAAGGTCGAGACCGGCGAGCGCCGCTTGGACGTGCTGGAGCTTCGCGCCATCTGCCGGGAGCTCGGCACCGACCTCCCAACCTTCGTCGGCCAACTCGAAGCCGAACTGACCAAGCTCCAACTGAAGCGCTCACGGGCTCCGCATCACGTCTAGAACGCGTCTAGAACTCCCGCCGGATAGACCCCACCGGAACCCACCAGCCAGTACGAGGGACCCCCGTGACCAGCACTTACGGCTCCTCGTGCTGCCTAGCCGGAACCGCCAAGGACTTCATGCTCTACTACGACATCTGATCCAGAGAGCCCCACAGGGCTCTGACCAGGACCTTCGCGAAGGCCGGCCCCTCCGGGGCCGGCCTTTCGCACGCTGTTCGCACAACGGGGACCGGCTGTGCGGCCGAGGCCGGCGCGCCGGTGACTGCGCCGGGGTGCGGCCTTCGGACGGTGCTCGC
>JAJZJY010000710.1 GCA_021809885.1 Actinomycetes bacterium | reverse complement strand
AAGCGTCGGCCTGGAGGTGACAGAGCAGCACGCCGAGATCCAGTGCACGCCAGTTCAGTCGTCCCACCCCCTGGTCGTGCCGGGGGCACGGCGCCCGCAGCGCCCGCAGCGGCGCTTGGTCGAGCGCCTCGGACGGACGTGGACGACCACGGATTCCGCATCTTCGTCGAAGTCGATCGACTCAGTGTTCACCAGAGCTCTTGCTTCGGTGCGCACCGTCTACCAGGAGGTGCTCAACTTGTACGTTCGGCGCAGATCGTCGGCATTGAGGACGACCGTTGGGAGTCACCCGTCCGACGCTCACGGACACTTCCAGACCTGGCGGGTCACCCACTCCTGCTCCAGGCGGTCTTCCAGGTCGATGGCCAAGTGGACACGCCCCGTGCGACGCATCCGCTCCAGATAGCGCGGCACGGAAACGGCGTCGGCAGGCCCCTCGTAACGCCGTGCCTCCATCGGATCGGGGATCGGACCACTCAGGCTCAAGTTCTCTTCCCGCCAGTGGTCGAGCAGGCCTGCGAGATGGCGCGCCGTTCCGGAATCGGCGTCGATGAGGTCGTTGGTCATGTGCGGATCGTTTTCGATGGCGTAGAGCTGTTCATGTTCGAGCCGCCAACAGCCCGGGTGGAGCGTTTTCACGTAGAGATGCTCGGGAGTTCGCACGGCTCGCTGGTAGGTGTACGAGCCGTGGCTCAGCACCAGGTGGTCTCGGCCGGAGAAGCGCTCGCCACTGACGCCCGACACGAAAGACCGGCCGTCCCACCCCGGAGGAATCGATACGCCCAGCAGATCGCAGATCGTCGGACAGAGGTCGATGCTGTAGACCAGACCGCCCACGTGGCGCTGCTCCTCAGCCAATCTGGTGGTCACCCCGGGCCATCGGATCACCATGGGCACATGATGGGAAGCCTCGTTGGCCATCGGGTGATCCCCATAACAGCCGTTCTCGCCCATGCATTCGCCATGGTCCGAGGTCACGATGATGGCGGTGTCCTCGAGGACCCCGAGATCGGCAAGCGTGTTGAGGAGGCGCCCGAAGTGATGGTCCCAGTAGGCGATGGTTCCGTCGTAGCCATTGACCAATTTGACGAAGTCCTCCCGGGTGCGAACAGAGTCGGGCATCGTCGCTCGGTTGGGCGATGTGGGCGGGGGTATCGACCAACTCCCGTCTCCTTCGTAAAGGTCAAGGGCCGAGTGAGGGCCGTACATCTCGGCATGGGAGGCGATCGCCTCCTCGTCGGGCCAGGCCGGTGGCGGGCCACTCCGAGCAGCCTCTTCGACCCAAGCTTCAGGCTCGAAGTAAGGGATGTGGGGATCCCAGAAGTGGACGTGGAGGAACCAGTCGTCCTCACGGCCGCGTCGGCCGAGCCACTCGATGGCGGCACCGGCGACCGTGCCGGCATCTTCGTCGTCGCCGTTGGACAGGGAGGGCTTTATCCACTCCCGGAAGTTGCCCACGAACCAGTAGGCCAGGTGCCGCTCGGGGAAGCACGAGATCGAGGCGGTGTAGATCCCGTTGCGATAGAGATGGCCGCCGAAGTAGGGGGCATGACGGGTGCGCTCGAACATCCGGATCTCGGCGGCCGGCCCGAAATTGGCGATAGCGCCGGTGGTGATCCCGAACTGGCCGCTGGTAAAGGCCGCCCGTGAAGGTGCACAGGGTGAATCAGAGGTGTAGCAGCGGTCGAAGACGACACTTTGACGGGCTACCTCTTCGAAGTTGGGAGTGATAGCCCGGCCGTAGCCGTAGGGGCTGGTGTGGTCGGCTCGTAGGGTATCGACATCGACATAGAGAATTCGCATCGAGTTGCAGGACTCCGCAATCGTGATGACACCGGACCGGACCAGAGGATCGATCGGCCGGCAAGAAGATGGTACCCGTAGACGACAAGTTCAGCCCAGATCGTTCCGTCTTGGGCACCCGCTCGACGAAGAGCACCGTGAGAATCGCCCCGAGGACGAACACCCCGCCGGCGATCACCATTCCGGTACGCAGGCCGACGAGGAAGGTGCCCCGCGAGGCGACCAGGGTCCCGAGGAGGGCGACGCCGGTCACCCCGCCGACCTGGCGAGCCGAGTTGAGTGCTCCCGAGGCGAGGCCTCCCCGCTCGGAGGGTGCTGCCTCCATGACCGCGGCCGTGGCCGCAGGCATCACCAAGGACATGCCGAACCCCGTCGCCATGAACGGCACGACGAGCAGCCAATAGGAGCTACCCGCCCCGACGGCCGTCAGCCCGAGCAGGCCCGCGCCACCGAGGGCGAGCCCCACCAGCATAGGAAGCCGGGGCCCGGTGCGGGCCATGACCCGCCCCGAGGCCGTCGATCCGATCACCGCCATCGCCGCCTCGGGGACGAGGGCGATGCCGGCTCGAAGCGGGGTGAAGCCCCGGAGCTGTTGGAGGTAGAGGCTCATCACGAACAGCTCGCCGTAGAAGCCGAGGTTGATGAGCAGGCCCACGAAGGTCGCGGCAGAGAACGTTGGTGAGGAGAACAGACCGAGTGGCAGCATCGGATCGCACACCCGATGCTCGATGGCAATGAACGCGGCGCCGGCCAGGACGAACATGGTGAAGCCACCGGTCACCACCGGCGAGGCCCAGCCCCGCGAGCCCGCCTCGACAAGGGCCACGGTGAGGCCAGCCAGACACACCACCCCGGCGATCTGTCCAGCAGGGTCGACGCCGTGGGACCTGCGTGGCGGGGAGGGAAGGTACCGGGCGGCAAGGAGCAGACCGCCAGCGCCGATCGGGACGTTCACGAAGAACACCGAGCGCCACCCGAGGCCCGACACCAGCGCGCCACCCGCCACCGGGCCGGCCCCAGCAGCGATGCCGGCCACCGCGCCCCAGATCCCGAACGCCCGGCGGCGGGCCGCCTGGTCGGGGTAGGCCGCCTGCAGCAGCGACAGGGAGGACGGCACCGCCAGGGCAGCACCGAGGCCCTGGGCGCAGCGCGCCGCGATGAGCAGGCCGGTCGTGGGAGCGAGCCCGCAGGCGAGCGAGGAGAGGGCGAAGATGGCCATACCGGCCTGGAACACTGCCTTTGCTCCCCGGCGGTCCCCGAGGGCGCCGGCTGAGAGCAGCAGGGCTGCGAAGGTGAGGCCGTAGGCGTCGACCACCCACTGCAGTTCGGTCGTCGTGGCATGCAGACCACGGGAGAGGGCGGGGAGCGCGACGTTGACCACCATGGTGTCGAGGATCACCATGAAGTAGCCGACGCAGATGGCCAC
>JAJZJY010000709.1 GCA_021809885.1 Actinomycetes bacterium | reverse complement strand
AGACGTGCTTGCCGTCACCGGCGATGGCGCCCACGCGCGGGTGCGGTCAAAAGTCCAGCCAGACCCAGGGAGTGCCGCGTCGGGACCTACCCAGGGACGTCCGAGATGATCGACGCCCCCAATCGTCGGGTGCAGCGAACTGTTCCTGACTGACGGCGGCGCAGCTTATGGCAAGAAGACCTAGTCGGGGCCAAGCGACCAGCTGCCTGAGCTGGCGCGTTCGCCTGGGGTGGTAGCGACCCCTTGAGCAGTCGAATCGGACCAATCAGCAGAAGCTCTGGTCGCTGCTTGTAGCCATCCCAATGACCTATTGTTCGCCACCATTGCTGTGGATAAGTTGGCCGTTGACCCAGCCTCCGGCCGGTGAGCAAAGGAAAGCGACGAGGTTTGCGCAGTCATCTGGCTGACCTAACCGGCCGAGCGGGGTGGCAGCCATCATGCGCGATTTGAGCTCGGGCGTCATCCAGCCAGTGTCGGTAGCGCCGGGGTTGACGACGTTCGAGGTGATTCCGAGGTGCGCCAGCTCTTTGGCTGCGGCCAGAACTATGCGGTCTAGGGCCGCTTTGCTCGCCCCATAGGGAAGATTTCCCACCGTGTGGTCACTGGTCAGTCCGACGATGCGACCGCGACCGGCCACCACAGGTCCACGCAGAGCGAACTCCCGGATCAATAGCCACGTTGCCCGTGCGTTAACGGCGAAGTGAAGGTCGAACGAGTCGATCGTCGTATTCATGATGTCGGAGTCGACGGACTCGCAGTGAGCCATAATCAATGCACTCACGGGCCCGAGTCGGTCCTCGACGAAGTCGAAGACCTTCTTCGCGGCGGCGGTCTCCGACAGATCAGCCTCGATGGACACTGAACGAACTCCGGCGCGCTGGAGGTCCCACTGCAACTCCGCGACCTCGTCGGGGTCGGTTCCCCAATGCATCCGTCTGTCGTAGCTTGTCCAGTGGGTTGTGGCCACGTCCCACCCGTCGCCGGCCAGGCGCCGGGCGATTGCTGCGCCGATGCCGATCCGGCGACTCGCGCCAGTCACGAGCGCGATTGGCCGGTGGGCACTCACGGCACTGATCTTTGCAGGGCTGAGCCCTGTGAGTCCAATTTCAGCGCGCCTGCAGGAACGTCACGCTCTGGCCGTGACCGGCGACGCTCGTCCACTGCTCACCGCGCCGAATGCGGACCCAGTAGTACGGAACGCCATACGGCTGGCAGATCCTCACGACGACCTCTCGCATTGCGGACGGGGACAAATGCTGAGGTCCCGACCCAGGCGATCAGGTAGTGGGTCCCGACAGCGAGCCGCCAGCGCTTCAGGCGGGAGGCGGCCGTGGTATCGCCCTCCGCCGTGCGGGACCACCGCGGATAGGGGCCGTGGACTGGAGGAGAGGCTGAGGCAGAAGCGGAACGGGTCCAGCCTGACCCACGCCCTCCATAAGGCTCTGCACGCAACCGGGCTCCGGCCGCTGCGATGGCACGACCCCAGGGCGATCCACAGCGGCCTCCTGGTCCAGGCCGGGGTGGGGATGACGACCGCCCGGGATCGGCTCGGGCACTCGAGCATCGCGGTGACCAGCACCTTCTACGCCGGGGCGGTTGACGAACTCGAGCGCGAGGCGGCGGAGAAGGTGGGCAAACTTCTCGGGACGTAGCGGGGCGCAGCGCCGGGCCGAGGGCCCCGGGATTGGTGGCCGACCCAAACTACCTGGAGGAAGTGAGGGGACCCCGATCAGCTGAGCCATGGGACCCACTGGCCCGAGACGCATCAAGACGCCGCCGAGCGCAGCTGTCAGGGCGTGTGCTGCGCTCGCTCGTAGACGCTGATGTGACGCCAGCTGCTCGCGGTGAAAGGCTCTTGGTTCCACCCTCCCCAACGGTCGCGCAGGCGAAGGCCGGCGATGCGGGCCATGAGGTCGAACTCCGGGGGGTGGGCCAGTCGCACCCTGATCGGTCCGAAGACGATGCCGTCAGAGCTGATGCGAACGTGGTTCTCGTCGAGGATCTGCGACACCGGGTCGTAGCGGCACACATCGAAGACGACGTGGTCGACGCCGATGATCTCGGGGTCGACGAATTGGTGGCCAGCTCGTGATGGAGCGGCCGGCACCCGGCATTCGAGCACGAACACGCCGTCGTCGGTCAGGTGGCGGGCGGCGTTCTCGAAGCATCGGACCTGATCGTCCTGGGTGAGGAGGTTGCCGATCGTGTTGTACACCAGGTAGACGAGCCCGTACGTGCGTCCGGTGCCGACCCTCGACATGTCCCCTATGATCACGTCGACAGCGTCCCCGCCGGGCTTCTCACGCATCCGCTCCAGCATGTGGGGTGACATCTCGATCCCGTCCACGGAGACGCCGGAGGCCGCCAGTGGCAGAGCGATACGGCCGGTGCCCACCCCGAGCTCCAACGCGTCGCGCTGGCCGGCGAGCCGGGCGAGGAACTCAACGGTCTGCTCTTCGTCTCCTCGGGTGTCCTCGGCGTCGTAGCGCATGGACTCCTGGTGGCCGAAGCTAGTCATGGGTTGGTAGTCGTGCATGTCACCCTCCGTTCTGGAGCAGCGGTGCAGCGTCGGCCAACACGGCGCGCGCCATGGCGAGGCGGGCGGTGCAGCGCTCAGGCATGGTCTGCCAGTAATACGGGAAGGTCATCAGCGCGATTGCCAGCGCCCAGGCACGGCCGCGCAGCCATGTGACCTCGTCGACGCCCAGGAGAGACCGGAACAGCTCGCGGCTGGGAGGGTCGAGCACTTCCCATGCGACGATGAGATCGACGGTGGGGTCACCGACGGAGAGACAGCCGAAATCGAGCACCGCGGCCAGCCGGCCGTTGCGGACGAGCAGATTCTCCGCGAGCAGGTCGCCGTGCAGCCACCGCGGCGCGACCGCCTCCCCGCTGCCGGACAGGGCCATGGCTGTCTCCCAGATCCGCAGACAGGCGTCGAGGTCGAGGTCGAGGCCGGGCAGCTGGCGGCAGTCAGCGACGTAGTCGCGTGTGGTGGCATCCATTGCTGCGAGTGGCTCACCGCGGTAGCAGCGCAGCGCTGGGTCTGTGAGCGCGTCGGGGGGTACTTCCAGCTCGCCGAGAGCCCTGACGAAGTCGGCCAGGTCTCTGGCAAAGCCGTCTGCCGGCCCGTCAGGACCGGCGACGGGCACATTGGGCGTCTCCCCGTCGGTCCAGCACACGACAGACCATCGCTCCGGGTAGCCGAGGTTGGGCTCACCGACAGCCA
>JAJZJY010000708.1 GCA_021809885.1 Actinomycetes bacterium | reverse complement strand
CGACCACAGCAACGGCTTCGTCTCGAGGTCGAAGCCGTCGACCCAGTCGCCGTCGATCTCGGTCACGACCCAGTTGCCGTCGGACATCGGGAACACGCCGTTGGGGCTCCCCCAGCGTGTCGGAGGCTGGTGCAAGCAGGCGCTGGTCGTCTGTCCGATCACCTCGAGGGGGGTGTGGCTCGGAGGGTGCAGGACCAGGATCCGGCAGTTCTTGATGTCGGCGAGCACGATGTCCCCGTTGGGCATCATCATCGCGTCGTCGGGATTGTCGAGGTAGTTGGGCGACGAGCCCGGCGATCCGGGATGGCCGTAGCGCCACACGATGTGGCCCGTCGCGATCGAGATCTCCGTGACGACGAAGTTGTCCTCCTGGGTGACGACGATGTCCTTCCCGTTGGGCGTGAAGAAGGCGTCGTCGGGTGTGACGAAGGTCTGTCCTGGCAAGAGGTCGCCGGGCTTCGGGAACCTCCACACGATGCGACCCTGTGGGTTCACGATGATGAGCCGGTTGTTGTTGCGGTCGGCGATCAGCACGTCGCTCGGGAGCGCGGAGGGCTGGGACCCCGGTGCGAGGTACTTGCTCGGGGTGAGGTGCGCCGTCGCCTGGTACCCCGAGGGGGTAGCGAACGGGAGCGCGTGGCGGGTGCGGGTGCGCGTGCGGGTGCGCGCGTGGCGCGTGACCGACCCGTGCGCGCTCGCCAATCTGTGCGTCCTCGCGGAGCTGTTCGCGCTCGCCGATCCGTGCGCGCTCGCCAACGGGCTTCCCCACGCCAGCAGCGCGCCGATGCAGGCGACGGCCGCCAGTAGGCCGACGAAGGGCGGGGGGCGCAGGTCCATCAGATCGCCCCGAGGGGACTGGCGGCGTCAGCCGTCAGGTGAATCGGGGCTCGGGCCGCAGGCCCGACCTTCCCCGTGAGCGTCACACCCGGCTTGTAGCGTTGTCGTGGCATGTCTGATCCTCGGTTCCGTCGATCTGCGGGTGGTGTCGGCTCGCTCGGGCTGCATCTGGTGTGGTGCCCGAAGTACCGCCGGCGGCTGCTGGGTGGGCGGGTGGCAGCCCGCCTGAATGGGCTGCTGGACGAGATCGCTGTCGACAACGACTGGGAGATCGTCGCCCGGGAGGTGATGCCCGACCACGTGCACGTCTTCGTCAGGGTCAGGCCCACGGATTCGCCGGCGGAAGTTGCCCGACGGTTCAAGGGTCGCACCAGCCGGGTGCTGCGGGCTGAGCTCGCCTGGCTGGGCACGAGGCGGGCGCTGTGGTCGAAGTCGTATTTCGCCGCGAGTATCGGGTACGTGTCCGAGACGACGGTGCGTCGGTATATCGAGCACCAATGGGACGCGGCCTGATGCGCCGGGCGTACAAGTTCCGGATGCGCCCCACCGCCGGGCAGCACCTGCGGCTGCAAGCGTGCCTCGAATCTCACCGGGAGTTGTACAACGCGGCTCTGCAGGAACGCCGAGACGCCTGGAAGATGACCAGGACGGGGGTGTCGTACGCCAGCCAGTCCGCCCAGTTGAAGGGGATCCGGGAGGTCCGCCCGGATGTGGCCGTGTGGTCGTTCTCGTCGGAGCAGGCCACCCTGCGGCGGTTGAACCGGTCCTTCGCCGCGTTCTTCCGCAGGGTCGAGACCGGGGAGACGCCCGGCTACCCGAGGTTCAAGGCCGCGCACCGCTTCGACAGTGTGGAGTGGCCGTCCGGCGGGGACGGCTGCCGGTGGAAGCCCGACACCTCCTGTGTCTACCTCCAGGGCGTCGGTGACGTGAAAGTGACCGTCCACCGCCACGTCGAGGGTCGGGTGAAGACGATCCAGGTACGCCGCCAGGGGCGGCGATGGTTCCTGATCCTGTCCTGCGATGATGTCCCTGCCCGCCCCCTGGGGCCCACCGGCGCGGTGACCGGCGTCGATGTCGGCGTCGCCTCGTTCGCTGTCACCAGCGAAGCCGCCCACATCGACAACCCTCGCTGGGCCAGAGCCGGCCAGGCCCGCCTCGAAGCCGCCCAACAGCGGCTGGCCCGCAAGAAGCGAGGCTCGAACAACCGGCGAGCGGCCCGGGAGACCGTCGCTGCCAGGCATCACAAGATCGGCGAGCGGCGCCGAGACTTTCACCACAAGACCGCCCGGGCACTCGTGACCGGCTACGACGTGATCGTGGTCGAGGACCTGAAGATCGCCAGCATGGTACGGCGGGCGAAACCTGTACCCGACCCGGACAGCCCGGGGCGGTTCCTGGCGAACGGGCAGGCGGCCAAAACCGGGCTGAACAGAAGCATCCACGACGCGGGCTGGGGAGCCTTCGTCGGCATACTCAAGGCCAAAGCGGAAGAAGCTGGGCGGCGAGTGCTCGACGTGGACCCTCGGCACACTTCCGACCGCTGCGAGGCCTGCGGGCACGCAGCCCGGGAGAACCGTGTCAGCCAAGCCGTGTTCAGATGCGTCGCCTGTAGGCACATCGCCGACGCCGACGAACACGCAGCACGCAACATTCTCAGGGCTGGACTGGCCCTTCTGGCAGCCGAACAAGCCGACGCCGCCTGAAAAGAAGCTGGCCGCTTCAGCGGTCAGAGAAGTCACGGAGCTCGGTCGAGTCGTCGCGTGCGGTCACCTTAGGAGGGGATCCTTACGAGCGTCGTGCGGCCGGCTCGCCGCAACGACGTGCGAGCACGAGGCGGGGGTAGAGTTCAACGAGTGTTCGACGGCCGATTGCGACGGGGGGTCGACCGGTGCACGGGGCCTGTGGGACGCAGGCTCGTACGCCTGGGAGTGACCGCCGACGTGCTGACTGCGTCGGGCCTCGTGTTCGCTGCCGGTACGGCAGTGGCGGTTGCGACGGGCCATCTCCTGCTCGGCATCCCGCTTCTCGCCATCACGGGGCTCCACGACCTCTTCGACGGGCCCGTGGCCAAGGCGGCCGGGACGGCGTCGGTGCGCGGCGCCCTGTTCGACTCGGTCATGGACCGGGTGGCCGACGCCGTCCTCATGGTCGGCGTCGGCTGGTACCTCGTCTCCGTGCGCGAGGGCGAGCTCGCGCTCTTGCCGCTGGCGGTCCTCGGCGCGGCGTCGCTCGTCTCCTACGTGCGGGCGAAGGCCGAGTCGCTCGGGCTCACTTCGACGAACCAAGGCCTGCTCGGCGGGCTCATGGAGCGGGCGGAGCGCATCATCCTGCTCGGCGTCGGTTTTCTCGAGCCGTGGCTCCTCGTCCCGGTGCTCTGGGCGCTGCTCGGGCT
>JAJZJY010000707.1 GCA_021809885.1 Actinomycetes bacterium | reverse complement strand
CAGCTGGAGCTCGCCCCACCGGCCGCGGACCTGAGGGGCTCGGAGTGCCGTGACCAGGCGGCCCGTTTCGGCCCGCAGCTCGCCCTCGGAGGCGGCCAGCTGGCGGACCTGCTCACGGAGCGCGGCGTAGGCCTCGTGGCGTTGACGCTCGAGCTCGGCGATCCCCGCCTGGTAGCGGGCGAGCTCGTCGCGCACCGGCCGCAGGAGGTGCTCGATGGCGCGCTCCCGGGCGGCCAGGTCGCCGTCCGCCGCGTGGCGGACCTGGTCGAGCCGGGTGCCGGCCAGCTCGAGGAACCGGGCGCTGGCGCGATCGAGGGCCTCGCCCGACAGGCGCTCGAATTCCCCCGCCAGCTGGGCGCGGGCCGCCTCGACGGTGGCGACCCGTTCGGCGCCGATCCGGCGTTCGGCGTCCAGCTGGGCCGACAGGTGGGCCGCCTCCGACCTCGCCCGCTCCACGGCGCCCGACCGGGCGACCATTCCCGCCGCCACCCCGACGACCAGACCGACCAGCACACCTACGACGATCCCCACGGCCACGACACACGCTCCCTCCCGGCGGGGCGGTGCCGGCCCCGCCATCGGCGCGCCCGGCACCTCGCCCGGCACGCCTGCGACGGTACCGGGAGGGTGCGACACCGCCGGAGCCGAGTCGACGTCTCGGGGCGCTCCGACGGGTACGGTGCAGGTATGGAGCCGGAGGCGACGCCGCACGAGCGCCTGGTCCAGATCGACCGGCAGGTGGTCCACTTGTTCGCGCTCATCGGCGAGGACATCGCCGGCGCCACCCATGCCCTGCTGGCTGGCGACCGCGAGGCGGCCAAGCGACTGGCCGACGAGGACGAGACGGTGGACGCCATCGAGGACGAGATCGAGGCGTGCACGCTGGAGATGCTCGGCAACCCGGACGTCAGCCCCGACGACCTCCGCTTCCTCGTCGCCGTGCTGCGCATGCTCCCCGACATCGAGCGCAACGGTCACCTGGCCCAGCACGTCGCCCGCCGTGCCGCCAGGGGCCTGGGCGTGGAGCTGTCGGCGCGGAGCCGGGGACTGATCGAGCGGATGGGCGAGGTGGCCATCCACATGTGGCGGTCGACGGCCGACGCCTACCGGGCGCGCCTGCCCGGCGCGGTCGAGCTGGTGGACGACCTCGACGACGAGATGGACGATCTCCACGTCAGCCTGACCGTCGAGGTGGTGGCCGGGACGATGCCGCTGCCGGTCGCCGTGGAGCTGGCCATGATCGCCCGCTTCTACGAGCGCTTCGGCGACCACGCCGTCAACCTGGCCAAGCGGGTCGCCACCCTGGCCGGGGGTGAGGGGGCGGCCACGCCCCCCTGCGACGATGGCGACTGACCGACTGCTGACCGACTGCTGACCGACTGCTGAGCGGCTGCTGATCAGATGCCGGCGGTCAGCCCATGCCGACGGGACGGATGCCGGCCGTCAGCCGAGGCGACCGGAGGCGATCAGCGCCTCGGCGATCTGCACGGCGTTGAGGGCTGCACCCTTGCGCAGGTTGTCGCCCGAGACGAACAGCGACAGCGCATGGGGACGGGTGGGATCGTCGCGCACCCGGCCCACCAGGCTCGGGTCCCGCCCGGCCGACGCCAGGGGGGTGGGGATGTCGGCCAGCTCCACCGCCGGTGCCGCCGCCAACAGCTCGAGCGCACGCGCGGCCGGGAGGGGACGCTCGAACTCCAGGTTGAGCGCCAGCGAATGGCCGGTGAAGACGGGGACCCGCACGCACGTGCAGCTGACGGCCAGGTCGGGCAGGTCGAGGATCTTGCGGCTCTCGTCGCGCAGCTTCTGCTCCTCGTTGGTCTCCCCTGACCCGTCGTCGACCAGGCTGCCGGCCAGCGGTACCACGTTGTGGGCGATCACCGCCGGGAACGTCGACGGCTCGGGGAACGCCACCGCCGCCCCGTCGAAGGTGAGGGCGGCGGCCTTGTCGCCCGACGCCTCGAGCTCGGCGGCCAGCTCGGCCACCCCGGCCAGCCCGGCACCGGAGACGGCCTGGTAGGTGGCCGCCACCACCCGCACCAGGCCCGCCTCGTCGTGGAGGGGCTTCACCACCGGCATGGCGACCATGGTCGTGCAGTTCGGGTTGGCCACGATCCCCTTCGGGATCCGTTCCAGGGCGGCGGCGTTGACCTCCGGCACGACGAGGGGCACGTCGGGGTCCATCCGCCACGCCGACGAGTTGTCGACGACGACGGCCCCGGCAGCGGCCACCCGGGGTGCGAGGACCCGCGACGCGGTGGCGCCGTTGGAGAACAAGGCGACATCGATGCCCGAGAAGTCGGCACCCTCAGAGTCCTCGACCACGATCTCCTCACCCCGGAAGGCGAGGGTGCGCCCGGCGGAGCGGGCCGAGGCGAAGAACCGGACGCTCGACACGGGGAATCCGCGCTCGTCGAGCAGGGCACGCATCACCGATCCGACCTGGCCGGTGGCTCCGAAGACGGCGACGTCCATGGGCGGACAGTCTACGGGGGTGGCGGGCCGGTCCTGGCGGGGGGTGCGCCTACCCCAGCCCGAACGCGGCGTGGAGCAGCCGGACGGCCTCGTCGACGCGCTCGGCGCGCACCATGCACGAGATCCGGATCGACGACGTGGAGATCATCTCGATGTTGATCCCGGCGCCGGCCAGCGTCTCGAACATCAGGGCCGTGACCCCCGGGTGGGTCTTCATGCCCGCGCCAACGAGCGACACCCGGGCCACGCCGGCGTCGCTCGAGACCCCTGCCGCCCCCAGCTCGCCCACCAGCGACTCCGCCACCTCGGTGCTGGTGGGCAGGTCACCGGAGGGGACGGTGAACGAGATGTCGGTTGTGCCGTGGGCCGACGTGTTCTGCACGATCATGTCGACGTTGACGCCCCGGTCGGCCAGGGCCCGGAAGAGCCGGGCGGCGAGACCGGGCCGGTCCGGCACCCCGGCCACCGTGACCTTCGCCTCGGACGTGTCGTGCGTGACGGCGGTGACGACTGCCTGCTCCATGGCGGGATCCTCCTCGTCGACCCGGGTCCCCGGCTCCCAGGTGAAGCTCGAACGGACGTGCAGCGGGACGTGGTGGTTCCGGGCGAACTCGACCGAGCGCAGGGCCAGGACCCGGCCGCCGGTCGCGGCGACCTCCAGCATCTCCTCGAAGCTGACCCGGGCCAGCCGGTGGGCTTCGGGGACGACGCGGGGATCGGCGGAGAACACCCCGGTGACGTCGGTGTAGATCTCGCAT
>JAJZJY010000706.1 GCA_021809885.1 Actinomycetes bacterium | reverse complement strand
TGAACGTCTCGCTCAACGAGATGGCCGACCGCCAAGCCCCGTCCCTGGCTTTCGTCCAGCCCGGCATGCGGGCTCCCCTGGTGGCGCGGTGGCGCCACGATCGCCTCGGCGGGGCTGAGCACTGCCCCGACCGCCGGCACCGTGGCGATCTCCACCGCCATCACCGCGCCAACGGTGATCGCGCCGGTGGCCGCCGACCGCATCGCCAGCGTCCGCCTCGCACCGACGCGCGAACGCACGAAGGACTGGCTGGTCGGGAACAACGCCGTGGTGATGGCAGTGCTCTTCGTCGTCTTCAGCACCAGCCTGATCGGCGACGCCATCCAGATCCGCACCAGCTGACCTCGTGGCCGCTGGCCGGGCAATGCGCGCGCTCCGCCGGCGAGTTCGGGGCGGGCAACCCGAGCCACCCCCTCGTCGTTTCGCCCCACGGTGACGTGCTGGGCCGATCCTGTCGGTGCAGGCGCTCTGGCTGCACATCCGGATGCTCCAGCGTTGCGCGCCGAAACCTCTCCCCGATACCGCGGTGCGTCAGGCAGCATCCACCCTTCTCCGGCTGCGCCACTTCGCCCACCCGAACCGGATCGTGAGGCCGATGATGACGACGACGACGATGCCCAGGAGCGCTTTGGTGCCTGCGCTCCCAATTGCTGTGGCGATGTCTGCGCCCAGGAAGTAGGAAACAACGACGTAGAGCCCGATCCAGAAGGCGCCGGCGGCGAGCGCTCCGAGCATGAACAGGCCGAATCGGACCCGAAAGATCCCCGACAGGAAGCCGGGGAGCGTGGCCGAGGCAACGAAGTCGTGTCTCCCGAAGGCTTGGTCGCCCTTGGCCAGCAGGCGGTGGCGCCGCTTTTCCAAACGTCCCGGATGTTCGAGCAGCGCACGTCCGTAGCGGTGGCCGATCTCGTATCCGATCGCCGATCCGAGCATCCAGGCGCCCGCCGCGACCACGAGCAGGAAACCCAGGTTCAGGCGTCCCTCACCTGCCGCGGTACCGCCCGCAATGAGTGCGGCGTCACCGGGTCCGGGCAGTCCGGCCCCCATGACCGCCACGAGGACGAAGACCCCCACGTACTCGGCGACCGTCATGGTGCGGCCACCGGCTTGGTTCGGACGGCAGTGTTCTGATGGCTCGGGCGGGCGAAGCGGCGACAGCTCCTCTGCGTGTGCAGAGAACGCGACGGCCAGGCCCGCAGGGACGACTGACCCGCGGCCAGCAGTGTCGAGTGGACGCGACGAGACGTCCACATCGGCTGCGTCGCCTCGGCGGTCCCGAACGCGGGCGAGCGGGGAACGATGCACCCGGGCGATGCTGCCCGTGGAGACAACGCACCGGCACCATGTGGCAGACGACGCCGACCCCCGTGGCCTCGTGGGGCGTTACCCATTGTGCCGGCTCCTCCCCGGACCTCGCCGGCCGGGGGGTCTGTTGCCAAATCGCCGACAACACAAGTACGGACGCGGTGCCAGGGATCCTGGTTGCGTCGACCCTGCCGACCGTGGCCTGCGACCAGCGCTTTGATGCCTGGCCTCCGACGCGGCGAGCGTCCCGCAGTGCCACCCATTTCTCTACCGGGCCCGCGAGTGGATGGCAGCTCGCGGTCTGTCAGCGGTCAGCACCCCATCGAGGATGCTGATCGTCCGGTCGGTGAATCTCGCCATCCGGCTGTCATGGGTCACCATGATCCCCGACTTGCCGCGCTTCTTGATCTCCTCGCCGAGGACCTGCACGACCTGGATACCGAGGGCGGTGTCGAGGCTGGCAGTCGGCTCGTCGACGAGGATGAGGGTCGGGTCCGTCGCCAGCGCCCGGGCGATGGCCACCCGCTGGCGCTCTCCGCCGGACAGCTGCTCGGGCAGGTTGTCGCGCCGGGCGTCGATGCCCAGCTCCTCGAGGAGACGGTCGGCCCTGCGACCGACCTCTGCCCGGTCGAGGTGGGCAACCGACGACATGATGGTCAGGTTCTCCCGCGCCGTGAGGTAGGGGACCAGGTTGAACGACTGAAAGACGAAGCCGATCTGTCGAGCTCGGAACGCGGTTCGCTCCCGAGCCCGCAGCTTGGTGACGTCCCGGTCCCCGATGACGACCTGCCCGCTCGTCGGCTCGAGCAGGGCGCCGACGATGGTGAGCAGGGTGGTCTTGCCCGACCCCGACGGTCCGAGCAGGGCCAGGAACTCGCCGTCCTCGAGGTCGAAAGTTGCGCACTTCACGGCGTCGACCCTCGTGTGGCCGCTGCCGTAGCTCTTGGAGAGGTCCCGGGCGCGCACGACCGGCATCTCAGGTCCCTCCGAGGGCGGTGGCGGGATCGATGCGGGCAACTCGCCGGAAGGAGAGCGAGGCGCCGATCGCCCCCATGACGAGAGTGCCCACGGCTGCGGTGGCGGTGCTGGCGGCGGTGAAGGTGAGCGGCACCGATGCCGGCACCACCAGGGCGACCAGTCGGGTGACGGCGACGCCGAGCGCCGTCCCCATCACACAGAGGATCGCCGCCTGGACGATGACGCTCGCCCCGAGGTAGCGGCTCGAAGCACCGATGGCCTTGAGGAGTGCCAGCTGCGTCCGCTTCTCCAGTGTGATCAGCGCGAAGAACAAGGCGGTCACGATTCCCGCAACGGCCAGGGTGGCGTAAATGATCTGGTCGAGCGTGGCGCGCTGCTCTCGCACCCCCGGCAGGGACAGCACGGCCGCCTGGAGGTCCACGGTGGCGGACCTGGCGCCGAGGGCAGCATCGATGGCCGCTGCGGTCGCCGAGGGGGACGCCCCGTTGTCGAGCCGCTCGGCGAAGGCCTGGACCGTGTCGCCTCCGCCGGCCAGCTCCGGCCGGGCCTGGGCCTGCGCCGTTCTCCAGGTGGCGATGGTCGTCCAGAGCGTGGGCTGCAGGCCGTAGCGGCTGTCGGACGTGAACCCGACGATCCTCACGGAAAGGGTGGTTCCCGCCACCCTGATCCGGTCACCGATCCTCACGCCATTGTCCTGCAGACTGATGTCGGCGGCGGCAACACCGAGTTCGCCTCGGTAGGGAAGCCTCCCCTCGACGGCCCGGTCCGGACCGCCGGGTAGGCCGGGCAGGTAGCCGAAGAGGGCGAGCTCGATGAGCCCGTCCCCGCAGCGCCCGATGCAGCGCCCCGCGGCGAGCAGCGTCCCCACCTGGCCGACGGCGGCGACCCCCGGAACTGAGGCGATGGCGGCGGCGTCGGCGACAGGCAGTGAGGAGCGGGAGAATTGCTGCCG
>JAJZJY010000705.1 GCA_021809885.1 Actinomycetes bacterium | reverse complement strand
GCGCCCACCCCCAAGAGGGCGCCCAGCATGTGCTCGGTGGCCGTGGCGGCACGGACGCCCCCACCCATGAGAAGCATGAACGTCGTGGGCCCCATCGTGAATCCGACGAACAATGCGGAGGGCGGGACGAGCCTCCTCGCGCGCATGGAACCGAGGGCGGCGATTCGCAACCGCCGATCCGGCCCGCGGTACCGGCGCCTGGTGGCCTTCGAACCCTGCTGTTGGGACCTTCCCACCGGTGAACACCGTAACAAGGCATAAGGATCCAGACAATGGCTGCGCGACGAAAACGACGAAAGCGGCGAATATACGGACGATATTCGTCATTTCCCGTTCAAGGCATCAAAGGGATAGTACGGGCTTGCGGCGCCCTGCGAAGGCCGGGGCTGCCGGGGCTGCCGGGGCTGCCAAGGGCTGTTCGCCCGGTGCGCCCCGGGGAGCTGACCGCCCCGTCAGTCCCGCTCCGGCTCCCCGTGGCCCTGGTTGGGCTTGTCCCGCCGCCAGTACGCCTTGGCGGAGATGGCCTCCGGAGGAAGCCCGCGCCCGATGAGGGCGGCGCGCACGGCTGCCACGGCACGGTGCTCCCCGCCGGCATAGGCATGACCGGGCCCGGCCGGCAACTCCATGCCGGCCACCGCCTGAGCCAGGCGGGTGCCGTCCACGCCCTCCGCCGGTTGGGCGTTGTCGCTGGAGCCGCCGCCCCGGTCGCGCCGAACCCACAACGGCCCGGTCACATCGGCGGCGGCATCCGGCGGCTGCTCGCCGATGTCGTCGCCGACCTCCAGCGCCACGATCGCCGGGGTTCCCGATGGCAGCGACTCGACCATAGCGAAGGTGGCCGGCAGGAATGTCTCGTCGCCGACGAAGAGGTGCCATTGGGCGGCCGGGTCCGCCCAGATCTTGCCGCGGGGTCCGACGGCCTCGAGATGGTCGCCCGCTGAGGCAGCCGTAGCCCAGCGTGCCCCTGGGCCGTCGCCGTGGAGGAGCACTTGGAGCTCAGCGGTGGCGGCGTCGCGGTCGAGGCGGCGGATGGTGTAGCGCCGCCGGACCGGTCGGCCCCCGGTGGGGATCGACAGCGTGAGATCCTGGCCGGGGTGCCACTCGACGTCCCGCAGGCGGGGATCGCCGACGGTGATCCGCCGCAGCGCCGGCGCCTCGGTCACGACGCCCACGATGTCGAGCGCCAGGGCGGTGGACCCGAGCCGCGCGGCTGCGGCAGCGTTGTCCTCGCTGACGGGTCGCAGGCCCCCGATCCTCTCCGCCATGTCAGGCAGCGTACAGACCCGGGTGCGCTGCAGGCGGCTACCCGCCGGCGGCCTGGAAGCCGGGACCGGGGAAGGTGGCGATGCCCCCCCAGGCCTCCCGTGCTTCCCGCGCCCCGCTCGTCCCGCTCGCCTCCGCTTCCCTGACGGCCCGGCGCATGGCCTTGGTGCGGTACATGGACAGGTCCGCTTCCACGAGCAGGTCGCGATCGGGGTGGGCGTATGCGATGCCGACGCTGACACCGATGCGGACCTCGTCGCTGCCGATGACGAACGGCTGGGCGAGGGCGTCGGCGAGGCGGCCGGCGAGGTGCTGGGCGTGGGGGGTGGCGTGGGGCGCCTCCAGCAGGACGGTGAACTCGTCCCCGCCGAGCCGGGCGAGCACGGCGTGGCCGTCCACCTGGGCGTCCACGGCCTCCCGGAGGCGGTCGGCAACGGCCACGAGGAGCCGGTCGCCGACGCCGTGGCCGAGCCTGTCGTTGACCTGCTTGAAGCCGTCCAGGTCGCAGAACAGCAGGGCCACGTCGATGCCGTCCCGGCGGTGGCGGCTCATGGCGTCGTCGAGGGCGTCGCTGAACGCCATCCGGTTGGGCAGCCCCGTCAGGGCGTCCTTCACCGCCATGTCGGCGACGGCGGCAAGGGCGGCCTGGCGGCGGGCGTGCATGACCAGGAGCGCGGCGGCGGCGACGACCAGCAGGGCCAGTAGAGCCCAGCGGGCGGTGGTGTCCCCGTGCGACAACGCGCCGTAGAACTCCGGCGCCGGCTGGGTCACCACCAGCTCGTAGCCGGCGAAGCCGACCGGTGCGGCGGCGGCAACCAGTTGGTCGCTGCCCAGCGTCTGGGTGATGGTCGGCCGTGCTGCGCCGGCGAGGGCGGCTCGCACCGCCGCCGCCACCGGCCGCCCGACACTGCCGGCGTCGGGGCTGCTGAAGACAACCCCGTTACGGTCCACCACGTCCGACACGCCGCCCCGCCCGATCGTGAGCCGGCGGACGTAGCTGGCGATCGACAGGCCGTCCAGGCGGTAGGCGACCCCGAGGAGGGCCGAGCCGCCGGCCGGCACGACGACGACGACGGTGGGCACGCCGCCGACGTCGAGCACAGGGGTGATGCCGGGCTGCCCGGACGCCAGCATCGGCCGGGTCTCGGCTTCGATCATGCGAAAGTCGCCACCGAGTCCGGCTGCACCCGCGCTGCCAGCGACAAGACCCCCGCTGTCGCTGACCAGCACCGCCGCTGTCGCCGCACGGAGCTGGTCCACGGCGACAGCGAGTGCCCGCGGCAGCTCGGCTGGCGGCACGGACGCCAATGCCGCAGCGGCGCCCTGCTCGGTGGCTGCGAGCTGGCCCAAGTAGCCCTTGGTGAGGGTCGCCAGCGCCTCGCTCAGGGCAACCCTGTCGCTGCGGTGAACCGCTTCCTGCTTGGCGGTGGCGCTCGCCGCCGCCTGGAGGGCGGTGACGCCGGCGCCCACGACGAGGACGAGGACGATCCCGATTGGCGCCACCCGCCGTACGAGGTGACCGACACGTCGCACGAGTGCTCCTCTTCTCCGGGGAGGGGACACTCTCCTATCGGCCCGGGGCCCTGCCGGCCTGAGGCGATTTGGCCGGCCTGCTGACATCTTCGGGCCGGCCGGCCCGTCCAATCCTCAATTCTGACGATGCCCGCCCGTGTGGCGATGGCTACAAGAGGTGGTGGCTGTCCCACCCGTGTGTGGCCCAGCCATGCAACGGAGGGTTAGAAGTGCCCGCCGGCCCGGTCCTCGAACGCTCCAGACCGGCGGGCCGACTCGAGAAAGGAACTCGAATCATGTTGAAGCTACCCCGCAAGCTCCTCCTCTGGGGGGGCGCGGCGGTCGTGGTTGCCAGCGGCTCGGCCTTCATGGCGAGCAACACCGTCGCTCAGAGCAGCGCCGGCGAGGGCACCGGGACCGTGTTGGGCTACACCGTGAGCAACGTCAGCTACGGCGTGCC
>JAJZJY010000704.1 GCA_021809885.1 Actinomycetes bacterium | reverse complement strand
TGACGAGTACAAGAAAATCACTGGCGGGCATACGAAGATCGCCGATCTACTGGCGATGCCCGGCATCGAAGACATTGAGCTTGAGACCCCGCGATTGCGCGACCTCGCACAACCGGCGGATTTCTCCTGATGTACTTGCTTGACACCAATGTCGTGTCCGAGCTGCGGAAGATCCGTCTTGGCAAAGCGGATGGTCACGTTGCAAATTGGGCCGACAGCATGGATGCCGCCGATTTGTATCTATCAGTGATCACCATCCAGGAGTTGGAGATCGGTGTGCTGCTGGCCGAACGCTCCGACCCCCGCACGGGCACCCTGCTACGAACCTGGCTGGACACGAGCGTCGCCCCGGCGTTCGCCGATCGGGTGCTACCGATCGATGAGGCCGTTGCCCGTCGGGCGGCTCGACTGCACGTGCCCGACCCAGCACCGTTTCGTGACGCCCTGATCGCAGCGACGGCTTTGGAGCATCACCTAACCGTCGTCACCCGCAACACCAGGGATTTCGAGCGGTTCGCAGACCTCGACATCCTCAACCCCTGGTCCTGAAGCCCCCCTCAGCCCGAGGGCGCGGCGCCCGAGGTGCCGATCTGCACTCGTGGTAAGGAGGGGGGTGCCGGGTTACCGAGCGCATGATCTGCGCCGGCGGGGGGCGTCAGCAACTGCGGGGGGACGTCAGGACTGCAGACCTCTGCGGCCTCGAGCAAGTCTGACCCTTCGACGCCCCGACGGGCAGTCCTGCGGCGCAGGTTCATCGTCGGTCTCCTCCTTGAGCGGGGATCGGGGAGTGTTGTTGCGGGTCTCGGCGAGGTGGAGGGCACGTTCGGTGACGAGGGGAGTGACGGCGAGGCAGGTGGCGCTGAGGGCGCCGGCGACGAGGAAGCTGGGTCGTAGTCCGAGGTCGGCGGCGGCGAGGCCGCCGAGGAGCGCCCCGAGGGGCACTGCACCCATGCCGGCTAGTCGGTAGGCGGCGGTGGCGCGGCCGAGCAGGTTCGTTGGTACTACCCGTTGGCGGAAGCTGACGCTGATCACGTTGTAGGAGCCGACGCCCATGCCGGCGAGGGCGAAGGCACTCCCGGTGCTGTAGGGGTCGACGAGGAGTCCTGGTCCGGCCAGTCCGACGGCGATGGCCAGGATGGACCCGGCGAGCAGCGCGCCTCGGTTGACATGGGCGCTGAGGTGTTTGGCGGTGAGCGCGCCGGTCATCGCGCCGAGCCCTCCGCAGGAGAGGATCAGCCCGTAGCCAGCCTTGGACAACTCGAGCGGGCCTGGTGCGACGGCATAGAGGACCAGGACGACCACGACGGCGTTGGTGGCAATGTTGGCGGTGGCGGTGGCGGTGGCGGTGGCGGTGGCGGTGACGGCGGTGAATGCTCGAAGCTGGGGGTGGCCGGCCACGACTCTGAAGCCTTCGATCGCGTCGGCGATGAGGCCGGTAGTGGTCTCGGCGCGCGCTGAGTGGAACGTGGCCCTGGAGGTGACGAGTACGGCGGCTGCCAGCACGTAGCAGCCTGCTGCCGCCCAGAGGGGGGCGGCGAGTGAGACGGCGATGAGCACCCCGGCAAGTGGGGACCCGGCGAGGGTGCCGATGGCGTGTTGCATGGAGAACATCCACGCGTTCGCGCCCTCGAGGTTGTCGGACGCCACGACTTGTGGCAGCAGTGCCGACCCGGTTGCGGCGATCAGCACCTGGGCGGTCCCGACCACGAACGCCACCGCGTCGAGGGCCACCAAGTCCACCCGCACCGATCCGAGGAGCGCCGCGAGAGCCGCCAGGGCGGTCGCCGCCAGGCAGGCCGCTGCGGTCATCGCGCTGCGCCGCTCCGCCCGGTCGGTTACCACTCCCGCTGGCAGGGCGGCCAGGAACTGGGGCAGCGTCGCGAACAGCATGACGTGCGCCACTGCCGCCGGCGTCCGGGAGATCTCCGCAGCTATCAACGGGAACGCCGCCAGGATGAGACCGTCTCCGAGGAACGAGCCTCCCTGCGCGAAGAGCAGTCTTCGCAGCCCGAGCCCTGTTTGGCTGCGCCGCCCCCGTCGCATGTGACGCGGCGGTGATCCAGCAGCCTCGCCGGCGTGCGAGCACGGAGATGGGCTTTCAGGTCCCGGTGGTTGCATCTGCGGGGAACGGTAGATGCTAGAGCCGGCTCTAGGTCAAGGACGTACGTTGGTTCCGTGGCCGGGAACACGTCAGGTGAGAACAGCGAAACCATGGGCATAGGCGAGGTAGCCCGGCGCACCGGGCTGAGCGTGCACGCGCTCCGCTTCTACGAGCGCGAAGGGCTGCTCGTCGAGACCGTGCGCCGAGGCCCGGACGGTCGTCGGCGCTATGGCGCCGACGACCTCGAGTGGCTCGAGGTATGCATCAAGCTCCGCTCCTCGGGGATGCCCCTTCGCGCCATCAGGCGCTACGCCGAGCTCGTCGGTGAGGGGCCAGGCAACGAGGACGAGCGGCTCGCGTTGCTGCTCCGCCATCGCGACGACGTGGCGGCCCAGATCGGCGCGCTGACCTCGTGCCTCGACATGATCAGCACCAAGGTCGAGATCTACCAGGCGAGCGTTACCGACCACAGCTCCGACCCGATCTGGGCCCGGTGAGTGACGGCCACGATGGGCGGGCGAGCCGGGCGCCAAGCCCGACGGGCGAGCACCTGCTACTGGCCGTGGCTGCTGCCCAGCCGGCGGCCACGCCCAGCCGTCCCGGGCCAACGTGACGGACATACCGGTCTGGTGCGGGCAGCGAAGGCATGGTGCCTGCTCCTCCCCGAGCTATCACTCACCGGCCACGGCCCGACGTTGACCCAGTGAACCCGAACGGCGCCGCCCTCGCTCCGCGAGGCGGGCGCGCACTGCCACCGGCGCTGGCCTTCGCCGGCCGAGGAAGGCCTGAGTACGCCAAGCAGCCAGACGAGTCGCAAGGAGCAAGGCGTCAGCCACCCCCCGACTCATTCAAGGGGCGTTCTCGGCGTCCGACGACATCCCAGATGTGCCGATCCGCGTAGCCTCGCTGCTGCAGTCGATCGGGTTATCGAGCGCGTCTTCTGCGTCGCCGCAGTCACCATCGACCTCTCCCTTCTCTTGCTTGTCGTATTGTCGAGGGATGTCCGAAGCCGCCCATCCAACGGTAGACCCTAAGACTCTGAAGCCGTTCATGTCTTTCGTAACCATTCAGGTCCCCCCGCGCGGAGCGCGCGATGGTCCACCATTAAGCGCGCGTGGATTGGTAGACCGGGGGT
>JAJZJY010000703.1 GCA_021809885.1 Actinomycetes bacterium | reverse complement strand
ACACCCCCTGTTCGCATAGTTTTTGAGCGCGTAGTCCTGGGCGACATCGAGAAGGGCCGCATCCGCCATCCCGCGGCGTCCCTGGAAGTGCCGGGAGAGGTACCCCTGCGTGATCATCGGGGCATCACCGCTCGGGCAGCAGCGCGTCGTACACGTGCCACCGGCTACTCCACCGGTCCCGGCGATCCCGTGGCCCCAATGACGTCACTGGAAGGCGACCGGGGAGAAGCGCCTCGATCTCGTCGGCGACGTCACCACGGCCGGACCACTCAGCGAGGTAGCCGAGGCGCGCCAGCGTGGAGACCTTGCGGCTGGCGGCCTCGGCCAGGACGTCATCGGGCGTCACCGCCCGGAAGGTTTCCGGCAGCCAGTCGTCGGCGTTGGCCCAGTTCCCCTGGGCCGCGGGTCGTTCGGCGGCCGCCACCAACACTGTGGCCTCGTGCCAGACCGGCAGACCTCTGATCCTCCCGGTGGGCAGGCGCCACTCGAAGGTGACCAGGCGGACCCCGAGTGCCTCGGGAGCGCGCCATCCACGCCGGTGGGCCAGCACGGGCTGGGCCGGCTGGTGCGTCGAGTGCCCCTGCTCCCACACGGCGGACTCGAAGGCCACGGCCACGGGGGCATCGGCTTCCTGCTCCAGCAGCGCGCGCAGCTCGAGCCACGGGTCGCCGGAGGAGTACCGGCCGGCCCGGGCAGCGGGCGCGAACTCCCAGGCCCCCCGCTTGCGCAGCGGGAGCAGCCAGCCCAAACGGACGAGTCGCTCGGCGACGGTGTCCTCGGTCAGGCCGGTCCCGGCCTCCGAGGCGATCTGCCGGAGGAGGGCGCGTGTCACCACGGGCGGCTGGCGAAGCTCCAGCTCCTGGACCACCTGAGATAAGCTGTCGGGCAGCGATCGCGTTTGCAGTTGATCGGGTATCACGGCACAATGATACGCTAAGCCTGTCTAGATGCAAACAGTGAGGCGGTCGGGCAGTGGTGTCTGGCCAGCCGTCCCACAGATGGTACAATTGCTCCGTAGGCTCTGATCCCCGGTTCCACGTGCTGGCCATCGACGGTGGCGGCGTCCGCGGGATCTTCGCCGCCGCCCTCCTGGCGGGCCTCGAAGAGGATCTCGGCCGGCCGGTGGTCGAGATGTTCGACCTCGTGGTTGGCACCTCCACCGGCGGGATCATCGCCCTCGGACTCGGCGCCGGGCTGACCCCCCGGGAGATCCTCGACTTCTACGTCACCAAAACGGGGTGCGGGGCGAGAGGCCCCGGCCTTCAGGCCGGGGGAGGGATAGCCCCGTTCGGGCCGCAGGCCCGATGCCACCATCAGAGTGTCACACCACGTCACCAGGATGATCTCGTGAAGTCGACGCTCCCGGTGAAGCTGCTGCCGACACCCGAGCAGCGCAGCGCGCTCATCGACACCCTGCATCTATGCAACGTCGCCGCCAATCTCTGCTCGCGCTCCGCGTGGGACCACCGGCGCTTCGGCAAGGTCGCGATCCAAAAGATCGTCTATCAGGATCTCAGAGAGCTCGGGCTCGGTGCCCAGGCCGCGATCCGCACCATCGCGAAGGTGGCCGACGCGTACAAGCTCGACAAGGACACCCGGCGCAAGTTTCGTGCCGCATCGGCCCAGCCCTTGACGATCGGATGCTGTCGTGGGACCACGATGCCCGGACGGTCTCGATCTGGAGCGTCGCCGGCCGTCTGAAGGACGTGGCGTTCGTCGGCGCTCCCGAGCATCTCGCCCAGATCGCTCAATGCCGCAAGGGCGAGTCCGATCTGGTCTTTCGTGACGGCGAGCTCTACCTGCACGGCCGATCGACCTGCCCGATGCGCCGGTGAGCGCGCCGGCGGGCTTCCTCGGTGTCGATCTCGGGGTCTCAACATCGCGACGACGAGTGACGGCGTGCGTTACGCCGGTGCACACCTCAACCGCGTGCGACACCGCAACCGGCGGTTGCGCCACAAGCTCCAGCACAAGGGCACCAAGTCCGCCAAGCGCTTGCTCAAGAAGCGCTCGAGAAAGGAGTCCCGTTTCGCCAAGGACGTGAACCACTGCGTCTCGAAGCAGCTCGTGGCCGCGGCTCAGCGCACCGGCCGGGGAATCGCCCTCGAAGATCTGACGGGCATCCGCGGACGGGCTCGGTCGAGGAAGCCCCAGCGGGCCACGCTGCACTCCTGGTCCTTTGCCCAGCTCGGCGCCTTCGTCTCCTACAAGGCGCAGAGCGCGGGAGTCCCGGTCGTCTTCGTCGACCCCGCCTACACGAGCCAGACGTGCTCGGCCTGTGGCCGCGTCGACAAGAAGGCCCGCAAGAACCAGGCGACGTAGCACTGCACCAACGCGCAATGCGGTGTGGCGCTGCACGCCGACGAGAACGCAGCCGTCAACATCGCGTCACGCGGTGTTAGCCGCTGGGCCGCCGTCAACCGGCCAGACGCGGGACTGCAGGCGAGCTCCCCGAAGGGGAACCAGGGGACGTGCTCGGAGAAAAACCGAGCCGGCGCAAGTCGACCAGACGTTCTGCTCGCCGCGGCACCTGCAAGCTCGGTCCTTTAGGGCCGAGTCGTTGACCAGCAGTGGCCGGGCCGCGAGCGCGCGGAGCGGGCGTCGGTGCCCGCACTGGCCGCGATCGCCGTCGGAGAGCCCGGCGTCGGGCATGCTGGCGAGCGATGGTCGCGATCGTCACTCTCTTCGTCACGCGCTTTCGCCGCTCACAGAGCTGGCGCCTTGTCGGGATCGGCTGCGTCTGCCTCCTTCTCGGCGCCGAGCTCTTCTCGCTCACCCAGCACATCTCCTACGGCCTCGGCCTCTACTGGGCGATCACGACGGCGACGACCGTCGGCTATGGCGACGTGACGCCGAAGAACACCTCGGGACGTGTCGTCGCCGCGGTGGTGATGCTGACGACGATCCCCCTGTTCGCCTCGGCCTTCGCCCTCTTCGCCGGCGCCGTCGCCTCGTCGCACCTGCGTAGGCTGCTCGGCATGGTGCGCGCTGAGGAGAGCGGGGGAGCGATCTGCATCATCGGTGCCGAGCCGATCGCGCTGCGGCTCGCGGGTGAGCTGCTGGCGGCCGGCGAGCGCTTCGTGATCGTCGGCGCGGACCCGGCCGGCGCGCCGGACGCCGCGGCGTCGCCGCATCGAGTGACCAAGGGCGAGGTGAGCCCGTGGATCGTCCTCGCGATGGCGCTCGGCATCGCGGCGCTGGTGCTCCTGGGAGTCCACCTGCCTGCGGACCTGAGC
>JAJZJY010000702.1 GCA_021809885.1 Actinomycetes bacterium | reverse complement strand
GAGGTCAGCGGGTCATGGCGATCACCGTGGGGGGAACTTCGGTCTAAGAGCGCACCCTCCAGGCGGTACATCGCCTGGAGGATGCGGTCCTGATCGGCGCGGTGGGCGCGCTGACCACTGGGCTGCTCGTCACTGAAGCCCTCGTTTGAGCCCCTCATCGACTGTTACCTCGGGCACCTTGCCTTGCGATGGAACTCAAGCTCGCCCTCGAGGCGCGCCACGGTGGCGCGCAGCTCGGCGAGCTCTTCTTGGAGGACGAGCACCCGCCTCACCCCGGCCACGTTGAGCCCGGCGGCAGTCAGCGAGCCAATGAGTCGCAGACGCTCGACGTCCTCACCGCTGTAGCGCCGAGTGCCGCCAGCGCTCCGGGCCGGCTCCACGAGACCCTCGCGCTCGTAAATCCGTAGCGTCTGGGGGTGAAGCCCTGCCAACTCGGCTGCGACCGAGATGGCGAACACGCCGTGGCTGGCGTCCGGCCACTCCATCACGAACCCGACCACGAGTCGAGGATCTCAGAGAGCAGCTGCACGATCCGCCACCCGGGGCCGGGGCCGGCGCCGGGGGGCGCCTCGGGGTATGTCTGGGAGTCGTGATCGACACGCACCGGCCCGACGCGCAGAGGGACGTCTCCAAGACGACCCGTCGAGCCCAAGACGACCATCCGCTCGCTAGTCGAGATACCTTCGGCCGGCCAGCGTGATCCACGAGCAGGTTCCGCTGAGGGTCGCACGACCACCCGGATCGCCGGTAGAGACATGGCGCGGTCGTAGCTGGCGCGCCGCCCGGGATCGCCCAGAACCTCGTACGCCTCGGTCAGCTCGCGAAAGCGCCGGGGGGCGTCGGGGTCCCCGGGCTGGACGTCGGGGTGCGCTCGGTGGGCGAGACGCCGGTAGGCGTGCACGATCTCCTCGTGGGAAGCCTCCGGCTCTACGTCGAGGCGCTGGTAGAAGAGGCCGCTCGGGCCCTCGGGCTCTGGCATATGATCTAAGTGGCTATTGACATATTATCGGACTGGTACTTACGATATCACCAGAGTTCGCTTCCGCAAGGTGCGGGGCGAAAGCTGGTACATCGAGAGACCCATGCGAGCAGGAAAGGAGATCAGACCATGCTGATGCGCACCGATCCGTTTCGTGACCTCGATCGTCTCACCCAGCAGATGTTCGGGACCGTTACCCGCCCGAGCGTGATGCCGATGGACGCGTACCGCAAGGGACACGACTTCTTCGTCCACTTCGACCTGCCAGGGATCGATCCCGACACCATCGACCTGACCGTCGAGCAGAACGTTCTCACCGTCAAGGCCGAGCGCCAGCCGCTCGGAGCCGAGGGCGCCGAAATGATCGTGACCGAGCGCCCGTCGGGGATCTTCACCCGCCAACTGTTCCTCGGTGAGACGCTCGACGCCGACAACATCGAGGCGAAATACAGCGCAGGAGTGCTCACCCTCACGATCCCGGTGAGTGAGGCCGCCAAGCCGCGCAAGGTCGCCGTCACCTCAAGCGACAACGCCAAGCAGCTCTCTTCCGCTTCGTAAGTGACGATGGATCCGGGGGCGTGCGCCACTCGGCGTCACGTCCCCGGATTGCTGGTGATCGCGTAATTCCCGGCTGAGGGGCCGTCGGCGATCAAGTAGCTCCCGACACGCTCGATCACGCACTTACCGATCTGGTCCTGCGAATTGCAGCGAAGCTCTCCTTCCTTCAACCCCGGACGAAGGAGATGACCATGGGGAGGACGTTCGTGATGATCGAGATCGTCGTGCATTGGTACGCGGGTCGCTCGAAGGAGGAGGTGGCCCGCAGCTGTCCGTGGCGACGACGCGAAGGCCGCGCGCAAGTACGTGCGACCGGCCGTCGCCGAGGGCTACGTCCCCGGCGGGCCGCCGCTGAGCGAGAAGGAGTGGCGGGCCAAGATCCGGACCTGGTTCCCGACCCTCTACGACACGCGCCTCGTCCGCCACACCACCCTCTCTGCCAGACTCCAAGTTGGAGACGGCCGTGACGGCCGGCACGCTCTTCGACCGGCACCGGACGCCGCTGACCACGTGTGGTTCGCGGCGTGTTGGATGTTCGCTTCTCAGAAGGACGGCATCTCCGCACAGAGCCTCCGGCGCGGATCGGAGATCGGCTCGTACCCGACCGCCGGGGGGAGGCTCCATCGCCTGCGCTTTGTGTTGGTGCACCCCGGGCGTGACCGGGCCCGTCCGGCTGGTCCGAGCCGCCCGAGTGAGGGAGACTGGTGCCTGCCAGGGAGAGCGAGCGGCGAGGGGAGCTGAGGCCCGCGTGGAGCTGACCAACGAGTTCACGGTGGACGTCCCGATCGAAGAGGCATGGTCGGTCCTCACGGACCTGGAGCGCATCGCGCCGTGCATGCCGGGTGCCCGGTTGGACGAGATCGAAGGTGACGAGTACCACGGCACGGTCAAGGTGAAGGTCGGTCCGATCACCGCCGAGTACCGCGGCAAGGCGACGTTCGTCGAGCGCGACGAGGCTGGCCATCGGGCGGTTCTGCGCGCCGAGGGGCGCGAGGCGCGCGGCCAGGGGAACGCCAGCGCGACGATCACCGCGCAGCTCGAGCCCACGGACACGGCCACGAAGGTCAGGGTCGTTACCGACCTGACCATCACGGGGCGCGTCGCTCAATTCGGGCGTGGGGTGCTGGCCGACATCAGCACCAAGCTGCTCGGCCAGTTCGTCGACTCGCTCGAAGCGACGGTTCTCTCTGGACCTGGTGGTGCGTCGCCCGAGGCGGGGACCCCGGCCGCAGCGAGCGGCCTGGGGGGCACGGAGGCGGAGGGGTCGGCTCCGGTCTCCGACACCGGGGGGGCCGGCGGCGAGCAGGGAGCGGCGACCCCGTCGAGCGCACGAACCGCCCAGCCTTCGCCCGCCGAGGCGTCGGTCGACCTGGTCCGGGTGGCCGGTCCGGCGCTGGCGAAGCGGATCGCCCCCGTGCTCGGGGTCGTCGTGCTGCTCTGGATCCTCTGGAGGCTGCGCTCGCGCCGATGAGCGCGACGAGCGGAGCCAGGGCGGTGGGCTGGGCCGCTGCGATCGCTCGAGACGATCGGGGCGATCGGTTCGATTGACCGGCAGGTCACAGCAGCGCATACCTGGAGGACACTCGCTACCCTGCCCAGGGGGTTACCGGCAGTTCGCCGGGATCCCCACAAACGTGAGCGAACGCGTGTACGCTCTAGCGCGTGAAGCTCGCCGAGTGGGCCCGGGCGTACGGCGTCCAC
>JAJZJY010000701.1 GCA_021809885.1 Actinomycetes bacterium | reverse complement strand
TGCCAGGTCGTGTTCACCCAGGGGCCGAGGACCTCGGTGTCGTTGCAGAGCAGCACCAAGAACACGATGGCTGAGGGGAGCAGGATCCCTGCCAGCACCTGGACGTACTGGGTGAGCGTGCCGAGGAGCTGCGAGCTGCCCACCAGCACGACGGCGGCGGCGAGGACGATCTGTCCGGCGTAGGCGCCGTAGAAGAGGGGGGCGGAGCGGATGGAGCGGTGCAGCGAGTGGCGCTGGTTGAAGGTGTCCCCGAAGGCGTAGGAAGTGGACAGCGACACCGCCCCGGCGCCCAAGATGGCAGCGACAAGCAGCATGACGGCCGACAGCGCGCCCGCCACCGGTCCCAACGTGGTGCGGATGGCGTTGTTGAACCAGCCCGAGTCGACGTAGGTGGCCGAGGGGCCGAAGGCCTTCGTGTGGTTCAAGGCGAACGCCGCGAAGGCGATCATGGCGCCGGCGGCGAGCGTGGTGAGGATGGCGCCCAGGAAGGTCTCCATGCGCTCGTAGTTGAGCCAGCGCGGGGTGATCCGCTTGTCCAAGATGTTGGACTGCTGGAAGAAGAGCTGCCAGGGGGCGACGGTCGTGCCGACGACGGCCACGATGAGCAGGATCGCCGGGCCGCGCACCCCGCCTTGGACCCCTGGGACCAGTCCCTGGAGGATGGGGCCGGTCCTCGGGTGGGCGAGGAAGAAGCAGGGGACGACGACAAGGCTGGCCGCCACGGTGAGGAGCATGAAGCGCTCCCAGCGGCGGAACTTGCCGGTCGCGGCGAACGAGAACAGCAAGAACGCGGCGGCGGGGACGCTGTAGTACTGCGAGATGCCGAAGTAGGCGAGGGCGAAGCGGACCCCGATGAACTCGGTGAGCAGCGTCAAGAAGTTCAAGAGGAACAAGTCGCCCACCGAGAAGAGGTTCCAGAAGCGCCCGAAGCGCTCCTTGATGAGCCGGGCGTGGCCGACCCCGGTCACGGCTCCAAGGCGGGTGACCATCTCCTGGGCCACGTAGAGCACGACGAACAGCCCGACGAGCACCCAGAGTAGCGAGGTGCCGTAGTGCTGGCCGGCCTGGGTGTAGGTCTGGACGCCTCCGGCGTCGTTGTCGCCGGTCATCACGATGAGGCCCGGCCCCATGACGGCGGCGAGCGTGAGCAGGCGCCTCCGCCAGCCGCGCCGTGGCGCGTGGTCGTGCATCGAGATGGTCCCGAAGGAACCCTCGATGTCGCCGATGTGGGCGTCGTCGAGGACGGCGGGGGCGAAGTCGAGGACGCCGCCCTGACGATGCGCGATGGCGGGATCCGTCCGGTCCCGGTCGAGGGTCCCGTCGCGGGCGGCGGCCGGGCGGCGTGCATGGCCGGGTGGTGCGAGCAGCTTGAAGGGCATGGAAGGCTCCTTGACGAAGGCGCGCAGCGGCGCTCCGGAGGCGATCGAATGGGTCGAAAGAGACGCCGACGGACGTCTGCGGGCGCGACGGCGCCCGCAAAGATGGGCAAGATCTGCTCTCCTGCAGCCGGACCCGTGTCTCCGTGGAGGAGCGAGCTCAACCGGCGCCCTCGGCCTCCTGACAAGCCGGAGGCGGAAGGAACGTCAGGCCCGGACGGGTCGGGGAGAGCGCCAGGTACTGGGAGGTTCGGATGGCACCTGGATCACCTCCTCGGTTCGGTCGTGCTCGTTCACGAGCCAGCGCGCAGTCTACCCGCGACGCACGTGCCGGCCCACCGCGGACGACGGCCCAAGCCAGCGACTCTTTCGACTCGACGCCCGATACGATCTGCCGCGGCCAACCGGGCCGCACGACGTAGACCAGCCAGTGCACGACGAGGGACGACGATGACCACGAACGCCTCGGCCGGCGGCTCGGCCAACGAGGAGCAAGAGCGCTTCTGGAACGACGTCGCTGGGCCGCTGTGGGTGGCGGCCGAGGAGGAGACCGAGCTCCACACCGGTCCCTTCGGGGAGGCGGCACTCGCAGTCGCGGCACCGGGAGCCGGCGAGACGGTCCTCGACGTGGGGTGCGGTTGCGGCTCGACCACGGTCGCGTTGGCGGCCGCTGTCGGTCCAGGCGGGAGCGTGCTCGGCGTGGACCTGAGCGCGGCGATGCTCGCCCGAGCCCAAGAGCGGGCTGCGGCATGCGAGGCACCGCAGGTCCGGTTCCGCCGCGCTGACGCCCAGGTCGCCGACCTCGGACCCGGATCCTTCGATCTCGTGTTCAGCCGGTTCGGGGTGATGTTCTTCGCCGACACGGTCGAGGCGTTCGCCAACCTCGGTCGGGCGCTGCGCCCCGGGGGACGGATGGTGTTCGTCTGCTGGCAGGCGCCCTCCGCCAACCCGTGGATGGCCGCCGTGAACCGCGGCGCCGCCCGGATCTTCTCGTTGGAGACGCCGCCTCACGACGCCCCTGGGCCCTTTGCGCTCTGCGATCCCGACCACCTCGACGCCGTCCTGCGCGCCGGCGGGTTCTCCTCGGTCGGGATCACCGCGCACGAAGAGCGATTGCACATGGGGCTCGGTCAGCCAGTCGAGGACTGGGTCCATCAGCGCCTTCTTATGGGTCCTGCTCGCTCGGCGTACCTCGACGCGGGACCCGTCCGCCAACGCGAGGTTCGTGTGGCGCTCGCCCAGGAGCTCGATCCGTACCGGGTCGACATGGGCGCCCCGGCGAGCGGGATGGTGATGGACGCCGCGGCGTGGATCGTGGACGCACGCCCCTGATCGTTCGCCGTGCGGCGGGCTCGGCGGCAGAGGCGGGCCGGTAGGCTCAGCTCGTGTCTTGCACCGCCAGCCGCTTCTTGGTGGCAGGGTTCGCCGCGTACCTGCTCGGGAGCCTCTCGCATGACGCGATGGTGACCTGGGTCGCGGTCGCGGTGGCACTCGCGGCCGTGCTCGCTTGGACCCTCCGACGAGGGCGGGCTGACCGATCGCCGGGTCGGTGTGGTGTCCGATGCGCGACGCAGCGCAGCTCGCACGCGCACGCCGCCGTGCGTGAGCTCGTCGGCACGATCCCCGGCGACTCTCACCGGCAACCGCCTGGTCCGCCTGAACGTGCCCATGGCAGCGAGGAGACTGTATGACGGCGGCAAGCGAACCAGCCAGGGTGGCGTTCTTGATCCTGAGCGACGATCCCGCGAGGGCGATCCCCGGTCTCGTGATGGCGGCGCGAATGAAGTCCACCCGTGGCGCGGACGTGCGAGTGCTCTTCTTCGGGCCGGGCGTGAAGTTGGCAGCCAGTGGCATCGCCGACGAG
>JAJZJY010000700.1 GCA_021809885.1 Actinomycetes bacterium | reverse complement strand
ACTACGACGTGACCGTCACCCTCGCCGGCGGCCAGACGAGCGCCCCGTCCGCCGCCGCCCGGCTGGCCGTCACCAACGACCCGAACGGCAACGGGGCCTCCGTTCCCGTCGTCGCCGCCGTCTCGCCGTCGGGCGGCAACGAAGCGGGTGGCACCGTCGTGCATGTCTACGGGAGCGGCTTCACCGCCCTCGGCCAGGTGCCGGCGGTCACGATCGGCGGGGTTGCAGCGACCGTCCTGTCCGCGACCGACACCGAGCTGTCGGCGGTCGTCCCGCCGTTCGCGCCGGCGACAGCGTGCGCCACCCACACCGACCCGAGCACCGACGTGTGCCAGGCGCAGGTCCAGGTGTCCAACGGCTACGGCCCGAGCAGCGAGTCGACGATCCTCCCCGAGCTGTCGGGCCCCCTGCCCCCGCCCGGCAGCCCGGCCCCGGCCGGCACCGAGACGGTGGCGGCGCCCACCGAGTTCGACTACCTCCCCACCCCGGCAGTCACCGGCTTCACCTTCCTGAGCCCCGGCCAGCGCTACGCCAGCCAGGAGGGCTTCTCGTTCCTCGAGCAGGCCTCCAACCTCGTGGCGGTCAACGGCACCGGCCTCGGGACACTTGGCCTGGAGTGGTTCGACGTGGGAAGGCCCGGGACGGCCGCCGCCGTCGACGCCCAGATCGTCTCCGCCACCCCCACCCAGGTGGAGCTGGCGCTTCCGAGCATCCCGCTCAGGGCCAAGCAGGTCGTCGACGAGCTGGCCGCCCAGACCCTCGCCAGCCCAAACCAGGGCAACCTCCGCTCCTGGATGGAGCCGAGCGCCGGCGTGCCGGTCACCTACGCCCCGGTCCCCACGCTGAGCTCCGTCACCACCCCGAGCGGCAAGCTCCTCGGCCCCGATTCCGGGGGGACGACGCTCACCGTGACGGGCAGGGCCTTGGAGGACGGACCCTTCGTCGCCTTCGCCAGCACCACCACCCCCGCCACGGGCACTGACTACGGCGTCAGGCCCGACCCGGGCGCCCCGACCACGCGGCTGACCGTCGTCACGACCCCGCAGCTGGCAGGTTTGGACCACGTCGACGTGTGCACGGTCTCGGGCTGCGGCGGCGACCGGGAGACCTGCGTGCCGGGGTTGTGCATCGTGCAGTCCGGGGCCGGCAACGGGCCGGCGTTTGCCTTCTACCCCCCAGGCAAGCCTTCGGTGACCTCCATCTCGCCCCGGCGCGGGCCGGCGGGGACGATCGTGACGATCACGGGCAGCAACCTGGCGTTGCCGGAGGAGGTCGTGTTGGGGGCGATCCACCTGCCGGCGGGACTGTTCTCCAACGGGTTCAACCCCAACACCGGCACCACCGACACCAACGTCATCCAGGTGCTCATCCCCCCGTCCCTGCCGTTGGGGCGCCCGCTCGCCGTACGGGTCGCCACCGCCGAGAGCGTGGCGACGCAGGCGCAGCCGCTCACGCCTCCCGTCAGGGGTGTCACGTTCACCAGGGTGGTGGTGCATCGCCGGCCGGGCCGGCGGCCCGTCAAGCCGTAGACGGTGGCCGGGGCGTCCGCTTGGCCCTGGGCTGGGGAGGGAACGCCAACTGTGAGTGAAAAGTACACAGGGTGTGTAGTTTCCACTCACAGTTCGGGCATGGCACCGCCGGCACCGCCGCCGCCGCCGCCGCCGGCCCCGCCATCGCCGGCATCCCCGAACGAGCCGTGCCGGCCCACCCCCGCCACGAACCGCGCCGCGCCTGCCGCGGTCTCGCCGGCGATGGGCAGTTGACCGTAGCCGTACTCCGACATCAGCGCGGCCGGCTCGTCGAGCCCCTCGGCGGCGAGCAGTGACGCCCGGTCACTGCGCAGGCACACCTGCGGGAAGCAGGCAAGCTGCCCGGCGAGCTGCTGCGCCGCCGCCAGTGCCTGCCCGGCTGGCACGACCCGGTTCGCCAGCCCGAAGGCCAGTGCTTCGTGGGCGTCGACGGGCCGGCCGGTGAGCACCAGGTCCATCGCCCGGGACCGGCCGATCAGCCGTGGTAGGCGCACCGTGCCGCCGTCGATGAGGGGCACGCCAAAGCGCCGGGAGAACACGCCGAAGAGCGTCCACCTCGGAGAAGGTGAGGGTCCGGTCCCCGAACCGCACCGCCGGCCGCCCGCCGAACCTGGCAGCACCTCGCCTGACCAGCTCCACCGCCAGCACCCGTCGCATCCTTGTCGCCCGATCGGCCGCGCGCCAAACCTGGCGCTCGAGAGGGGTACCGAAAGTCGCAATCCTCGCGCTGCCCTGCCTCGACATCAGCGCTGCGCCCCTCACGGCTGGGCGACCTCGCGCTCAGCGGCTGTGCTGGTCCATTCACGCAACGCGCTCGGGCTGCACGCCGGCCTCCCGGCGGCCCGTCAAGCGGGGGGCGGGCGGGTCGGGCCAGCCGTGCCCGACCCGGTCGGCACAGCGACCTGGTCAGCGGCAGGTCGACCGCCGGCGCCGGTCAGGTCGATCGCCGGTGGCCTCGAGGCACGCCGGAGGAGGGGACCGATCGCTCCGAGCGCCACCAGTTGCATGAGGCCGGCGACGACGAAGACGTCGCTGACGGCCATGAAGTGGGCGAGGATGCCGCCGGCCAGGGCGCCGAGCGGCATCAGGCCGAAGATGACCATCCTGAATGTCATACCGACACGGCCGAGCAACTTGTCCGGGATGACCCGCTGGCGGAGGGACAGGGACGCGACGTTCGCGATGGGGATCGCGATGTTTTCGGCGAGGAGGAAGACGACCGTCGCCCACATCGAGCGCTGCCAGCCGACGATGGCGTAGGAGGCTCCGGCGATCGCGCCGGCGGAGAGGACGATCGGGATGGCACCGAAGCGCGACGCCATCCGCGATGCGAGCAGCGACCCGACGACGTTGCCGACGGCCAGGGACGCCAGCAGCAACCCGTAGCCGGTGGCCGAGACGTGGAGCACGTCTCGGGCGAAGAGGACGAGGAGGCCCACGACCATGTAGCCGCAGAAGGAGAAGGATCCTATGAGCGCCGCCAGCAGGCGGAGGACCCGGTGGCCCATGAACCAGCGGAGCCCGGATCTCAGGTCTTCGAGCAGGCCCGTCTCGGCCGGGCCGGCGTCGTTGGCCGGCAACGCCCGGGCCACCAGCAGGCCGGAGGCAAGGAACGACACGGCGTCGGTCACGAACGGGAGCGCTCGGCCGAGGGTGAGGAGCAACCCTCCCACGCCCTGACCGAGGAATTGCTCACCGGCAAGATCCACCC
>JAJZJY010000699.1 GCA_021809885.1 Actinomycetes bacterium | reverse complement strand
CGCGACCGCCGTGAGCGCGACGGACATAGCGGCTCGGCGGGTCCCCAACCGGGCGGTGCTGGCCGCCCTCCTCCCCGGTGCGGCGCTCCTCGCACTCGCCTCGGGGCTCGACGCCACGTGGTGGCCGCTCGCCCGGGGCGGGATCGCCATGGTCGTGCTCGCCGGCTTCTACCTCGCCCTCGGCCTCGCGTTCCCCTCGGGCATGGGCATGGGCGACGTGAAGTGGGCGGCGGTGACGGGGCTGTTCCTCGGGTGGATCAGCTGGCCGGCGGTAGCGGCTGGGACGCTGCTCTCCTTCGCCGGAGCAGCGCTGTTCGTGACCGTCCGCCACGTCGCCGCACCGGGGTGCCGCCGGGCGGTGCTGGCGATGGCGCCGTTCATGGCGGCCGGCGCGCTCGTCGCCATCCTGGTGGTGCGGTAGGCGGCCGTGGACGGCCCCGGCCGGGCACTCAGCGGGCCGCTTCGCCGACGAGATCGGCGAGGGCGAGGTTCGCCACCAGCTTGGCCAGCCGGCGACCTCGTGAGGGGCGCAGCACCACGACACCGACGCCTGCCCATCGGAGCCGGCCGAGGATCGCCGCCAACTCATGGCGGTTCGCCGAGAGGCGGCCGTAGCCGTCGACGACCACCAGGTCGAAGCGGCCGGGTGCGTCGGCGAGGAGTCGGGCGAGGCCGGGTCCGGTCCCGCCGGAGGCCTGATCGACGTAGGTGGCGACGTGGCGCCACCCGGGCTGGCGGCCCACCTGGGCAGCGAGCCCTGCGACCTGGCGCTCCAGCCGGCTGCGACCAGCGTGACCGGAGGGTTCCCGGGCGTAGACGGCGGTTTGCAACATGGCGCCTCCTTCCCTTGGCGGCATGGGGTCGATGAGACCTCTGCCTGGCAGGAAACGCAAGTCCTTCGGCGCGCGAGCGGGACGAGCACGGCGAGGCGGCTCCATATGAGCCCGCAGGGCGGGGCTTCGGATCCTTCGGTCTCGCCGCCGGGAGCTCCTCATCGGTGATGTCCCGGCGGTTCCCATCGATAAGACCCGGCCGCTGGGTTCCGCCTCTCGGCTGGGGTCGCCTTTGGTGACGCCGCGATGATCGAGCCGCAGGACTCGTCAAAGATGGTGCGCTTGCGAACTGTCTCGAACCTGCTAGCGTTATCTAACATGAGCAGCGAGGTGATCTACGCACGGGTCCCCAAGACCTTGAAGGAGGCAGCCGACGCCTACGCCAGCCAGCGCGGCGCGACCCTGACTGGGGCGGTCGTCGACCTACTCGATCGGGGCCTCTCCGCGGTCTCCGACGAGCGCTCGATCGTGGAACTGGAGAAGAACCTGGCGGAGGTGACGGCGGCGAAGAACGTGGCGGAGGCTGGCCTGCACGCCGCTCAGGCTGAGCTCGGAGCTGTGAAGGCCTTCGCCCAGCGCGCCGGGCGCGAGGTCGGCACCTGTCCGAAGTGCGACGAACCGATCACCGGCTACGACCTCCTGGGGGCGGGGGCCTGCCCGCACTGCTCGCAGGCACTGTCGAGCCTCATCGCGCCGACCGCCACGTCCCCGACGCTCGACCAGCGGGAGCTCATGTTCTTAGTCGGAGCGCTCGGCGCCGTGCTCGGTATCGCCTACTTGGCCTCGAAGTGAAAGAACGACACCCTGACCGCTCCATGCGCGTCCTTGACGCTGCGGCGCTCGTGGTCCTCCTCTACCCGGCCTCTCAGACGACGTTGACGAAGGAGGTGAGATGAGCAAGAAGGATCTGCAAATGCTCGGGGTGATCGCCGCCGCCGGTGGTGCGGTAGTCGTGGTACACGGCATCACGTCGAAGAAGTGGCAGACGGCCCACACCGTCCTCAGCCTGCTTGGTGCTGTGGTCGCTTTGGCGACCCTGACCTGAATGTGAGGCTCTGGAATCAGGCGCGACTTCGGTCGAGCGATGTGGGGCCTGGCCTCTCTTGTGCGCTCAGTCGGATGCCGGCATGGTCGCCATCACCCCGGCGCCGTCGCGCCGAGGAACTGCTCTGTGCCCCAGCTCTGGCCGACCACGTCTGGGAACGGCTCGACCCGGACCTCCGCGCCGCCGTGCGGGGCGTCGACCATGACCGCTTGGTCGCCTTGGACGCCTGCGTAGATCCCGACGTGGGTGACGTCGGTCGCGCCTTGTCCGAAGAAGACGAGGTCGCCGGGCTGAAGCGGCGCGTTCGCCGGTACGGGCGGCCCCGTGTCGTACTGCTCTTGCGCGGTGCGGGGCAACGCGACGCCCGCAGCGCGGTAGGCGGCCTGGGTGAGCCCGCAGCAGTCGAAGCCACCGCCGGGGGTCTCGCCGCCCCAGATGTACGGCGTGCCGACTTGGGCGAGCGCCCAGTCGAGCGCGATCCCCCCTGCCGTCCCCGCGGCGACGGTCTGGGCCTGGCTCTCGCCGTAGGAGCGGGCGAGGGAGAGGACTTGGGCGACGTAGGCCTCAGAGTGGTTGTAGGCGAGCACCGAGCCGGGGATGTCCGCCCCGTTCCTCGCCCCGTTGGCGCACAGCATCCGCGCCGCGGCGTACACCGCGTCGACGGGGTCGTAGATGTCGGGCGGGGAGACGCCGCCGGGCGGGATCGGGAGGTCGTAGGAGGCAAAGGTGGCAGGCTCGAACTGCATCGGCCCAGCGGCGAGACCGGCCGCGTTGAGCCCCGAGTGCACCCCGGACAGGGTGGATTGGCCGTTGCCCGACTCGACGGTCCCGATGGCGGCCAGCACCGTCCACGGAAGCCCCGGGCAGGTGACGGCTGCCTCTTGGTAGAGGGCGAGCATGGCCGACGGGATCTGGGCGGTCGCGCTGGCAGAAGGGGCGGCGGCCCCGCCGCCGAGGAGCGAGGCGATCCCTGCTCCTGCTCCCGCGGCGAGCACAGCAACGAGGAGGACGAGGCCGCCGGCCGCGGCGGCCACCTTGGTGGCGAGCCCGGAGGTGGCGCTGCCGTCGAAGGCGATGCTCACGCTCGGGGTAGTGGGGCGTGGGCGAGCTGGGCGAGGCGGAGCCGGGCGCCGCCGGTCGAGGCCGGGAGCCAGATGGCGGCGTCGGGGGCGGTGCCGGGCGAGCGTACGGCGGTGGCAACCGGGACGCCGGGTTGGGCGAGCACCCGGCGGGCGTCACGCTCTCGGCGCGGGCTTCCGAAGCTGAAGAGGACCCAGTTCGGATGCCCGGCGGCGGCGGCCAGGCGGGCGTAGCCGGGGAGCTTGGCGCCGAGGCGCTCGAGGCGTTCGGTGCCGTTGTCGTAC
>JAJZJY010000018.1 GCA_021809885.1 Actinomycetes bacterium | reverse complement strand
ACGGATCCGCACAGCGGACACGAAGGCCCTGGTGGCCGACGATCGCGAACCATGCCGAATGATGCATCGAGCGCAACATCGCTCATTTTGGTGCAGATGGTGGCCGGGTGGCGGCAGTGGCGCGGATGAACGGTACACCTGTGGCACTCGGGGCAGTCGATGCGCCCTGGTAGCGGCTCCGCTGGCGGCCGGGCCGGCACGTCGCCGATGATGAGTCGCGGGCCTGACGGCCATCGGAAGTAGTGCCACGCCCAGTTGATCATGACCACCACGCGGTTGCGGAAGCCGATCAGTTGGACGAGGTGGAGCACGAGCCAGGCGATCCAACCGATCGTCCCGTAGAAGACCGTGGCGCTTGACAGCTGGGCGACTGCCGACCGGCGCCCGATTGTCGCCATCACCCCCTTGTCGCGGTAGGCGAAGGACGTCGTCGGACGGCCTTCGAGCCGGCCTACGACCTGGCGGGCGGCGTGGTCTCCCGACTGAATGGCCACCTGGGCAAGCTGGGGGAGGAACCGGCGGGTGTCACCCGGTTCGAGGTGGCCCTGACCCGGTGCAGTTCCATCGGGACCGGGGACCGCGGCGGCATCGCCCACGACGAACATCTCGGGATGGCCCGGCAGCGAGAGGTCGGGTTCGACCACCACCCGCCCCCCGGGACCCCGGTGCTCGGTGAGGCCCGCTGCGACGGTGCCGTCCACCGTCACCCCTGCCGCCCAGATCACCACGCTCGCCGTGACCAGTTCGCCGTCTGCCAGCGTGACCCCGGCGGTCGAGACCTGTGGGTGCCGAGAACCCCGTCCGCCCAGCTCAGGCGACCATCCGCTATTCGTGGATGAGGCCGCCCAGGTGATCGGTTCTTCGTAGCCTGGCGACGTCGACGTGGCTGATGGTGGGAGGGGTCGCATCGGAACCAGCGGGCGAACGTTGGCCGAGGGACCGGTGCGGACGATGTGCGTTGTAGTGCTCGACGTAGTCGACGAGCACGGTCTCCAGATGGCGGCGGCCGAGGATGAGCATCCGGTCGAGGCACTCACGGGGCAGGGTGCCGATCACGCGCTCGCAGATGGCGTTGGCCCGGGGTGCTCGGACCGGGCTCTTGATGATCCTGGTGCCCTCTGCGGCGAAGACTGCGTCGAAGGAAGGGGTGAACTTGGCGTCGCGATCGCGGATGAGGAACTTGACGGGGGTCGCCTGGTCGGCGAGGTCCATCGAAACGTTGCGGGCTTGTTGGGTGACCCAACTGGCGACTGGGTTCGACGTGATGCCGGCGATCCGCACGAGACGCGTGTCGTGGTGGATGAACACGAGAACGTAGAGCCTGCGGAGAAGGACCGTGTCGACATGGAAGAAGTCACACGCCATCAATCCTTTCGCCTGTGCGGCAAGGAACTCCGCCCAGGTCGGTCCCAATCGCCGCGGCGACGGGTCGACGCCGTGGCGCTTCGAGATCGCCCAGACGCTCGAGGCGGCGATGACAATGCCCATGGTGGCGAGCTCACCGTGGATGCGGCGGTAGCCCCAGGTCGGGTTCTCCTTCGCCAGCCGGAGGACAAGCGCTGTGGTTCCCCTCGCGGTACTCGGCCGACCGGGCCGGCCGTGCGGGTAGGTCCAGCGTTGGGCGACGAGGTCCCGGTGCCAGCGCAGCAGGGTTGCCGGTTGGACGAAGAAGCGTCCGAGCCGTCGGCGGGGAAGCAGTCGTGCGAGCCCCGCCAGAACCGCTCGATCTGGCAGTTCCAACGCCGGTCGCTGCACCTGGCGCCGGAGCACGGCCACCTCGTGACGCAGGAGCACGACTTCGATGGCGAGGTCCGTATCTCTGCGACCGATGAGGCGGACCAACTGCAGCACCCGGCAGAACGCCCGATAGAGGAACGAGAGGGCCATCGGTCGATGCTCGCCGCGCCCTGCACCAGCCGTCAAAGTGCAGCTCACAGCCGGTGGATGACTTTCTCGGCACGCACAAGCGACGGCCGTACTGTCCAGGCGTGGCGCTGCTATCGGCTGAGCCCGAAAACGTCAGCCCCCGAAAGCTCTAACCGACCACTCCTGCAAGCTCCGACAGGGCGGCGACGGAATGGTCGGCGGCGAGGAAGTGGGCCGGATACGGCGAACCGTGCCGGTTGATCCAGGCGGTGCGCATTCCGGCCCGTTTTGCGCCGTCGATGTCCCATGGGTGGACGGCGACGAGCAACATGTCCGCGGGACCGACCGAGCAGGTGTGCGCCGCATACTCGTAGGCGGCGGCGGCCGGCTTCCACGTCCCGGCGTCTTCGACGGACAGCAACCGCTCGAAGTGGTCACGGATTCCGGCAGTGGCGAAGAGACGGTCTGCGACCTCGGTCGAGCCATTGGAGAGCATGACGAGGCGAGCGCCGGACGCCGCAAGGGCGCGTATGCCGTCAGGGACGTCGGCATGAACGGCCAGCTCGAGGAACCCGCTCATGATGTGTGCGATCGCCTCGAGGTTGCCGGTCAAGTTTTGGCCGGCCAGGATGGAGCGGAGCACCCCTTCGCCGATGGTGGAGAACCGCTCGGTGACTCCTGCAGCGGTGAGCGCGAAACCGTCGCGCAGCAACGAGGCGAACCAGACCTTTGCCGTCCATCCGGGCACGCCGACCTCCGAGAAACGCTGTCCCATCGGGGTCAGATCTGAAAGGGTTTCGTGGACATCGAATACCACCACGCTCGGTGCACTCACGGTTCTGTCTCCTCGGTCATAGATCGGGGCTCGAAGCGGCACTTGGCTGCGGTCCCGCAAGGGTGAGCTGAAAGTCGCCCCCGTTGTCCTGCCACGTGGCACAGGTCAAGAGGTTTGCGCTGGCGAGGTCGTCCGCGATCTGGTGAGGTGTGAACTTGGCGGAGATCTCGGTGAGGATCTCCTCGCCCTCGGCAAAGGGGACTTCAAGGGCGAGATCGCCGATGGTGACAGTATGGGCGACCCGGGAGCGCAGCCGCATCTCCACCCAGGATCGCTCGGCGTTCCATATGGCGCGGTGGTCGAACAGGTGCGGGTCGAATGTGGCGTGCAGTTCCCGGTTGATCACCGTGAGCACGTTTCGGTTGAACGCGGCGGTGACCCCTGCGGCGTCGTCGTAGGCAGCGACGAGCCGGTCGGCGTCTTTGACGAGGTCCGTGCCGACGAGCAGGTGGTCTCCAGGGCCTAGCTGCTCCCGGAAGGTGGAGAGGAGCCGGACCCGCTCATTGGGGACCAGGTTGCCGATGGTGCCGCCGAGGAACGCCCAAAGCTGCCGGCCGCCTTGGGGGATGCTCGAGAGGTGGCGGCGGAAGTCGCCGACTACGGCGTGCACTTCGACGTCGTAGCGTCGCCCGAGCGCCTCTGCGGCCCCGACGAGCACCTCCTGGCTGATGTCGAACAGTATGAGTCGCCGGAGCGTGCCGGCCTTGGCCATGGCGTCGAGGAGCAGCCGGGTCTTCTCCGAGGTGCCCGACCCGATCTCGGCGAGCGTGTCTGCCTCGGTCGCGGCGGCGATGTCGGCGACCCGCTCGGCCAGGATGGTCTGCTCGGCCAGCGTGGGGTAGTACTCGGGTAGCCGGGTGATTTCGTCGAAGAGGCGGCTGCCGGTCTCGTCGTAGAACCACGTCGGCGGGATCTGCTTGTGCGTGCGGCTCAGACCATGCCGAGCGTCGTGGCTGAGCGTTCGTCGACGCTCCTCGGGGCGGACGAGGACGTTGAGGCTCAGCTGTCGCTGCACGACGGTCTCCTATAGGTCTCGGGCGAGGCGCAGGCCGGTGAACGGCCAGCGGGCGGCGGGCGGGAAGAAGTTGCGGTAGGTCGCTCGGACATGCCCTGGCGGGGTGGCGCACGAGCCGCCGCGCAGCACGTGCTGGTTGACCATGAACTTGCCGTTGTACTCTCCGATCCCGCCCGCCCAGGGCCGGAACCCCGGGTAGGGCAGGTACGCCGAGGCGGTCCAGACCCACACGTCGCCGTAGAACGACGGTTGGCTCGAGGCGCTGGGGTGGGGCGAGGAGGGGTCGAGGAAGCGTCCGCTGACCGGCTGCGTCGCTGCGACCGCCTCCCACTCGAGCTCGGTGGGTAGCCGGGCGCCGGCCCAGCGGGCGAAGGCGTCGGCCTCGTAGTAGCTGACGTGGCAGACCGGCTCGGTCGGGTCGACCGGCCGCCTGCCCGAGAGGGTAAAAAGGCTCCAGTCGCCGCCATCATCGGCCCGCCAGTACAGGGGTGCATTCCAGCCCTGGGCTCGCACGGCCGCCCAGCCGTCGGAGAGCCAGAGCTCTGGGCGGAGGTAGCCGGCATCGTCGATGAAGGCCAACCACTCGCCGCAGGTGACGGCCCGCTCGGCAATCTCGAAGGGCACCAGGTGGACCGTGTGCGCCGGGCCCTCGTTGTCGAACGCGAACCCCGCCCCTTCGCGGCCGACGGTCACGTCGCCGCCGCCGTGGCGAACCCAGGCGGCGTCGCCTCGGGTTGGGTCCGGGCCTGGGAGCCTGGCGGTTCGGTCGATCGTTGTGTATGCGGGCTCCAGCGGGCTCATCGATAGTACGTGCTTGATGTCCATCATGAGCAGTTCTTGATGTTGCTGCTCGTGATTTAGGCCGAGCTCGACAAGGAATCCAACGTCCTCATCGGGTGGTCGTTGGAGCAGGTGGAGCATGTGCTCGTCGACGTGGCGCCGGTAGGCGGCGACTTCCTCGGTGCCGGGGCGGGACACGAGGCCCCGAGCCGGTCTCGGATGCCGGTGGCCTTGGGCCTCGTAGTAGGAGTTGAACAGGTAGGCGAACGCCGGGTGGTACTCGTCGTAGCTCGGCAGATAGGGCTTGAGGAGGAACGTCTCGAAGAACCAGCTGACATGAGCGCGATGCCACTTGGTCGGGCTGACATCGGGCATCGACTGCACCGTCTGGTCTTCTGGTGACAACGGTTCCGCCAGCCGCTCGGTCAGCCGTCGGACCTCCCAGTAGTGTTCGGGAAGCCCAGCGCCGTCGACGCTTGTCTGGGGTTGCGAGTACGAGCCTATTAGGGGGGCGGTCACCATCGTGTTGGTCCTATTCAAGGCTGGCTCCTCTGGGGGCGTCTGCACGACTCGGGTACCCGACTCGCTTCGAGTCGACGCCTACTAGGCGACCCGACGGACGGTGACGCCACGAGCTGGCGAGCCTGCGGTGCCAGCAGCGGGCTTGCCAGTGACAAGGCAGTCGGCCACCCGATGCGACGAGGGACCGCCTCGGCGTCCACGGAAGCGATCCTGAGCGTTCGTCGAAGCCTCGGAAGCCCTCCACCTCTCCGGGGTGCATCCAGCCACGAGGCGATGGCGGCACCGATCTGGTCGCCGGAGTCCTCCTGAATGAAATGGATGCCAGGGACCGTGATCTCGGTCTGGTTGGGCCAGCTGCGACAGAGCTGGCGTTGGATGCTGGCGGGGAGGACGGCTTCGACGAACAGGTTGCGTTCGAGGATCAGCTCCTCCCCAGCCGGGGACCGGAAGGCCTGGAAGATGTCGCGTGCCGCGTCGGGCCAGTCGTCCCAGGTGACCGGGCAGACGATGGCCTCCATGTAGGCGATGGCCGTTACCGCCTCGGGGTGGCGGGCGGCCCAGTCGAAGCCGAGCGCGGATCCCCAGTCGTGTAGGACCAAGGTCACCGGGTCGGTGACACCAACCGCGTCGAGGAAGGCATCGAGGTAGCGGCGGTGCTCGACGAACCGGTACGAACCGTGCCCGCTGCCCTCCAGCTTGTCGGAGTCGCCCATGCCGATCAGGTCGGGGGCGATACAGCGGCCGAGCGGGGCCAGGTGCGGGATAACCGAGCGCCACAGGAACGACGAGGTGGGGTTGCCGTGTAGGAGCACGATCGGGGTTCCCGCTCCCTCTTCCAGATAGGCCATCTGATGCCCGAGGACCTCGATTGTGCGCTTGTCCATGGTGCCTCCTCTGCTCTTGTCGGCGGGTCTCGTCACAGGCCGTAGGCCTCGAGGAGACGGAGCCAGACCTCGCTGATGGTCGGGTACGACGGCACGGCGTGCCACAGCCGGTCGAGGGGGACCTCGCCGACCACCGCGATCGTCGCGGCGTGTAACAGCTCTCCGGCGTCGTGGCCGACGAAGGTGGCGCCGACGACCACCCGCCGGTCCTCGTCGACGACGAGGCGGGCGTGGCCGCGATATCCGTCCGCGTAGAGGGCGGCGCCGGCGACCTGACCGAGCGGATAGTCGACGACCCGAACCGACATGCCGGCCTTGGCCGCTCCAGCCTCGCTGAGGCCGATGACGGCGACCTCGGGATCGGTGAACACCACCTGGGGGACCGCGCGGTGGTCGGCAGTCGCAGCGTGGGGACCCCACGGGGCGGGGTCGAGGCGACCGGCGGCCCGAGCGACGATGGCATCGCCGCAGATGCGGGCCTGGTACTTGCCCTGGTGGGTGAGCAGCACCCGATGGTTCACGTCGCCAGCCGCGTACAGCCAGTTGCCGGGTACCCCCTGGACGGCCATGGTGTCGTCCACGTTGAGCCAGCTTCCCGGCTCGAGGCCGACGTGCTCCAGGCCGAGGTCGTCGGTGCGCGCCCGGCGCCCGGCTGCCACCAGCAGCTCGTCGGCTTCCACCTCGTCCCCGCCGGCGAGGCGGACGACCACTGTCCCGTCGGGGCGGCGTTCGGCGCCGGTAGCGGTCACCCCGAGGCGCACGTCGATCCCTGCCTCGGCCATCGCTTCGGCCAGCAGCTGGCCGGCGACCAGCTCGTAGGCGGGGAGCAGGTGGTCGGCCATCTCGAGCACGGTGACCGCGCTGCCGAGGCTGGCCCAGGCCTGGGACAACTCGCAGCCTGCTACCCCGCCGCCGAGGACGACGAGGCGCGCCGGCGGCTCCTTGGCGGCGGTCGCGTCCTTGGTGGTCCACGGCTGTGCCTCGACGAGCCCGGGGACGGGGGGAAGCGCGGGAGACGAGCCTGTGGCGACTACCACGGCGTGACGGGCGGTGAGCGCACGCGTGCCGTCTGCAGTCTGCACCTCGACGTGTCGCTCGCCTGCCAGGCGCCCATGCCCGCGGACGAGGTCGATGTGGGCGCCCTCGAGCCAGCCGACCTGGCCGGCATCGTCCCAGCGGCTGGCGAAGCCGTCACGGCGATGGAGCACCCCGGTGACGTCGACCGTGCCGGTCATCGCCTGGCGGGCGCCGTCCACCCGGCGGGCGGCGGCGACGGCATGGCCGGGTCGCAGCAGCGCCTTCGACGGCATGCACGCCCAGTACGAGCAGTCCCCGCCGACCAGCTCGGCTTCGACGACCACCGCAGAGAGCCCGCCTTTGACGGCACGGTCGGCGACGTTCTCGCCGGTCGACCCGGCTCCGATCACCACCACGTCGTAGATGTCTGCGTCGTGGTCCTGGGTATCACTCACTGTTGCTCCGATCGTTCGTTGTCGTCACGGACCCTGGGATTGGCGATAACTGGGGTACCTGGTACGCCACCTTGTCGTCCGTATACCCGATGCACAGGGCTGCGAGGCACCGATCGGGTCCTCAGCGGTGCAGCAGTCGCGCCAACAGTGGCCGCCTGGCTTCATCTGGAGGCCCGGACTCGGCGTTTGAGGATCCGATCGGCTCCACCATCACGCCTCGCCAGAACGCGACCCGCCCGGTGATCTCACGAGCGGCCGGGCTCGGCTCGGGGTAGTACCAGGCGGCGTCGCGGTTCTCCTTGTCGCCGACGACCACGCTGTAGTAGCTGGCGGTCCCTTTCCACGGGCAGCGGGTGTGCTTGGCGCTCTCGCGCAGGTACTGGCGGTCGACGGCGCCGAGTGGGAAGTAGTGGTTCCCCTCGACGACCACCGTGTCCTCACTCTCGGCGAGCACCGCGCCGTTCCAGGTCGCTCTGATCATGCAACAGGAAACCCGCCCCGCAGGACCGGCATTCCATGCTCGCTCCGCAATCCAACAGGGTAGCCTGTTTGATATGCCAGAAGCGGTAGTAACTACACAGGTGGAACGGGCCGGGATGCGGGCGATGGCCCGGTCACCTGGGAGTTCTCATCGGTGCCCGGTTGGGACGGTGCGCCGGCACCGGCGCAGATTGGTAAGCGTGTCTTCGAGGCGCTGTTCGCCCGCAAGCTTCCCGACTGTGCTGCCAACCGGGTCAACAACGTCATGCACTGGGTATATGGGATCTCGTGGGCCGCGGCTTTCGGGATCGTCGCCGGCTCCACTCCCCGGTTCCGGGCGCGGCTCGGTCCGGTGTTCGGGACGGTGGTCTTCCTCGCTGACTACGTGGCGCTCCCCCCGGCCGGTCTCTACCAGCCGATCTGGGCATACGACGCGAAGACCCTCGGCTAGGACTGGGCGAGCCACCTTGTCTACGGCACCGTGAGCGGGATTTCCCTGCGGGGCCTGCTCGGCGCTCAGCCCTCGTGAGCCGATTCGAAGCAGAGCGAAGGACGAGGGGAACCGATGGTTGACCAGCACGACGGCACTGACCGGCACGATGGCACTGTACGACGTTACGACCTGATCATCGTCGGGGCGGGCAGCGGCAACATGCTGGTCTCCGACGACCTCGCCCACTGGCGGATCGCGGTCGTCGAGGCGGACCGTTTTGGCGGGACGTGCCTCAACCGCGGGTGCATTCCCTCGAAGATGCTTGTGCACACTGCGAACGTCGCCGAGACGGTCCGGCGTGCCGGCCGCTTCGGGATCGGCGCCGCCTGGGTCGAGGCCGACTGGCCCGCCATCCGTGACCGGGTGTTCGGTCGGATCGATCCGCTCCACGACGCCGCTGTCGCCTATCGCCGGACCAACGGCGTCGACGTCTTCCTCGGCCAGGCTCGTTTCGTCGCGCCGAAGACGCTCCGCGTCGGCGAGGAGGTCCTCTCGGCCGAGCGCTTTGTCCTGGCGGCGGGCTCGCGCCCCCACATCCCGGCTATCTCGGGGCTCAGCGAGGTCGACTACCTCACCTCCGACACCGTCATGCGCATCGATGTACTTCCTGAGTCGATGGTGATCGTCGGAGGCGGGTTCATCGCCGCGGAGATGGGCCACATCTTCGGCGCCCTCGGTGTCGCCGTGACGATCGTCGAACGCGGCCCGGCGCTGCTCTCCCGCCACGACCACGACATCTCGACCGCGTTCACCGACGCCTGCCGGAGCCGCTTCGACCTGCGCCTCGGCACGACCGTCGAGTCGGTGGCTCCCTGCCGATCAGGGCTGCGGTTCGAGCTCATCGGGCCGGACGGTCGCGACACCCTCGAGGCGGCGACGCTGCTCGTCGCGACCGGGCGGGTACCCAATAGTGATCGGCTCGACGTGGCGGCGGCGGGGATCGCCACCGACGAGCACGGTCATGTTCGCACTGACAGCGCCTACCAGACGAACGTGGCCGGGGTCTTCGCGCTCGGCGATCTCGCCAACCACTTCCAGCTAAAGCACATGGCGAACGCCGAGGCACGCCTGGTACGCCACAACCTGCTGCACCCTACTGAGCAGCACAACGGGCCGTTCTCCGTGGTGCCGGCCGCTGTCTTCGCCGACCCCCAGGTAGCTTCGGTCGGCGCCACCGAGCAGGCGCTGCGAGCCGCCGGGCGTCCGTACGTGGCAGCGACCCGCCGCTACTCCGACACTGCCTACGGCTGGGCGCTCGAGGACACCACCGGGTTCGTGAAGGTCCTGGCCGACCCGGAGACCCGCCTGCTCCTCGGCGCGCACATCCTCGGCCCCCAGGCGTCGACGCTCATCCAGCCGCTCGTCCAGGCGATGTGCCTCGGCAACACCGCTGACGAAGTGGCGACCGCCGTGCTCTACATCCACCCGGCACTCAGCGAGGCCGTCGAGCAGGCACTCCTCGCTCTATGACCTCACGAGGTGGCGAGGCGCCGGGGTTCCCCCAAGAGGCACCCCGACGGAATGGCGGTGTGGTGGAGCGGGTTTCGGATATCGTGGATACTCCCGGCTCGGACCTCGTCACCGTCTACTGGCGGCCCGGTTGCCCGTACTGTGCGGCGCTTCGCCGTGGGCTTCGCCAGGCGGGTCTTCCGACCGCAGAAGTGAACATCTGGACCGATCCCGAAGCGGCCGGCGTCGTGCGGTCGATCGCCGGGGGAAACGAGACCGTGCCGACGGTCGTCGTCGCCGGCACCGGGCTCGTCAACCCCAGGCTGCGCACCGTGCTCGACATGGTGCACGCTGTCGCCCCCGACCTCGTGGCGAACACGAGGCCTGCCAAGGGCGTTCGACGAGCGGACGTGCTCGCGGTGCTGCAATGGATCGTCGTCATCGCCCTCGTGGTGGCCAGCTTCGCCGTCGAAGCCGCCGGACATGCTGGCGCCAGCTGGGCAATCGACGGCGTCAACCTTGCGTTCTTCGGGGGCTTTCGCCTTCTCCGACGACATCTCGAGGGGAACCGGGGCTCGAACACATCAACAAGGCGAGGTACATCGTGAGCACGGTCGAGCTCAGTGATGCGGTCGAGAGCACGCCTCGACGAGGCCCGAGGCCGGTTCACACCACGCTACGCGCCTGTAACGAGGAAGGGGTGCGGACGGTCGTGACTACCCGGGACGGGCAGTCGTTCGTCACCGAGGAGCCGGTCAGCCGCAGCGGCACGGGCACCGCCCCGACCCCGCTCGAGACCGTCGTCGGGGCCTTGTGCGGCTGCAGCGCGGTGACCTGAAACCTTCTCGTCGACGCGGGGTGGCGCGCACGATCAACTGGAGCGCCGTCGCCGTCGCACCCTGAGACGCTCGCCTCATAACACGTCGTCGGCGCGGACAGCCACGGCCGAGCCGTACCTGAACAGCACCGGGACGTCGAGCCCCATCGCTGCGAAGAGCGCGGGCGGTACCGATATGTCGTCCAGGTAGAGGGCGCCGGCGTTAGGCGTGTGACCGAGCCCGACCTTCGGTAGAGCAATCGATCCCCGGGACGCGCTCGCCGCCTGGAAGAACGAACTGGACCGTCGTCATTTCGCCCCTCGTTGTGGGCTCTCGGAGAGATTGAACGCCGAGTTCACGAGACCGACATGGGAGAATGCCTGGGGGAAGTTTCCGACCAGCCGGCCCTCTTTGACGTCGTACTCCTCGGCGAGCAAGCCCACGTCGTTGCACAGCCCGACGAGGCGATCGAAGAGCGCCTCGGCCTCCTCGCGCCGCCCTGCGAGCACGAGGGCGTCGACGAGCCAGAAGCTGCAGGCGAGGAACGCGCCTTCGCCACCGGCGAGGCCGTCGACGCTGCCGTCGTCGCCGGTGCAGTAGCGGCGCACAAGGCCCTCCTCGCACAGCTTTGAGGCGACGGCGTCGATGGTGCGTACGATGCGCTCGTCGTCTGGCGGGAGGAATCCGACGAGTGGCAACAGCAGCAGGCTCGCGTCGAGCTCGGTCGAACCGTAGGCGCGCACGAACCAGCCGCGGTCGGTGTCGACGGCGCGCTCGCAGATCTCGGCGTGCATCTCGGCGCGAAGCGCCCGCCATCGCTCGAGGGGTCCGTCGAGGCCGACCTCCTCGACGGCGCGCACCGCCCGATCGATCGCGACCCAGGCCATCACCTTGGAGTGGGTGAAGTGGCGCCGCCTGGAGCGAACCTCCCAGATGCCCTCGTCGGGGTCGCGCCACACCTGCTCGACGTGGTCCACGAGCGCGCGTTGCAGCGCCCACGCCGTCGGGTCGGGTGCCATGCCCGCGTGGCGGGCCTGGTGGAGGGCGTCCATGATCTCGCCGTAGACGTCGAGCTGCACCTGGGTCGACGCGGCGTTGCCGATCCGCACCGGGCGGGAGCCTTCGTAGCCAGGCAGCCAATCGAGCTCCATCTCGGTGAGGCGGCGCTCGCCGGCAGGTCCGTACATGATCTGCAGCTGGGCGGGATCGCCCGCCACGACCCGTAGCAGCCAGTCCCGCCATGCCTCGGCTTCGTCGCGATAGCCGGCACGCAGCATCGCCTGGAGGGTGAACGTGGCGTCGCGCAGCCAGCAGTAGCGGTAGTCCCAGTTGCGCCCACCGCCGAGCTGCTCGGGGAGCGACGTCGTAGCGGCGGCGACGATGCCGCCGGTCGGCGCGTAGGTGAGAGCCTTCAAGGTGACAATGGAGCGCACAACGGCCTTGCGATGTGGCCCGTCGTAGATGCACGACGCGCTGAAGGATTCCCACCAGGCCTCGGTGTCGCGGATCGCCTCGTCGGCGTCACCGCCACAGCGGCCCTCGGCGGCGAACTGCGGGTGCCACGACAACACGAACGGGACCTGCTCGCCCGCCTCGACGGTGAAGGTGGCGACCGTGGATAGGTTCTCGCCGCTCGTCTCGACCGGGGTGGCGAGACAGATCGCGTCCGGGCCGGCGACGCCGTGGAGGTGGTCGCCGGCGCGCTGCATCCAGGGGACGACCCAGCCGTAGTCGAAGCGCACGACGAGCTCCATCCGCATCGGGACCCGTCCGGCGATGCCCTCGACGACCCGCACGACGCTCGCATGGTCCGAGCGCGCCGGCATGCAGTCGACGATCCGCACCACCCCGTCATCGGTGTGGATGTCGGTCTCGAGGACGAGGCTGGCGCCGCGATAGCGGCGCAGCACCCGACGAGGAGGGGCCATGGGCGCCAGCTTCCAATATCCGTGCTCCGCGCCGCCGAGCAGCGCGGCAAAGCAAGCGCCCGAGTCGAAGCGCGGCAAGCAGAGCCAGTCGATGGACCCGGTCGTGGCGACGAGCGCCGCACTGTGCCCGTCGCCGATGATCGCGTAGTCCTCGATCTTCGAGGCCGTCTTGCCGGTCACCGGGGATCCTGTCTCGTCCGAGTTGTCACAGGCAAGGAACCCGGAATGGTCCAGATCGATTCCATCGATGCCCACGGCGATCGGGGCCGATTGGCCGGCCCGGCGGTCGGCCGACGCCGGGTTTGTGGGACGGCACTCATACGGCGCAGCGGTAGGGGCGGGGCATGCTTCCGTCTGCGAGCCGAGCAGCGAGGAACCGTTGGACGACGAGCTGCTTGGCGTGGGCGAGGGTGCAGTCGGCCTCCGCGATGCGCATGTCGGGACTGGAGCGGCGATCGGCCCCGGCGGGATGCCAATAGAGCCCGTCGGCCGCCACGGTCAGCTCGGGTACGGTGGTCGTCTCGGTGATGTCGAGGCCGGTGCCGGAGACCCCCCGACGCAGCAGGGGGCGCACGAGAAAGCCGTTGGCCGGGACGCCCGCCTCAGCCAACAGGGCAGCGACCTCGGTGACCTCGCCGGTGTTCTCCGGCGTCTCGGTCATCGCCACCCGCACCGCCAGACCCAAGTCGACAAGGGTGGCAATGCCGTCCATCGTCTTGGTCCACGTACCCACGCCCCGATGGGCGTCGTGGGTAGGAGGTCGTGCACCGTCGAGCGAGGTCTGCACGACGAGGTGTGGGTTGCCAGCGAGGGCACGGAGCCGCTCGAGGCGGGTGGCTCGCAGCAGCGTGGCGTTGGTGAGCAGCACCGTGGGGAGCGCTGCGGTGCCATAGGCGAGGAGATCGGCGATGTCGGGGTGCAGGAGCGGCTCGCCCCCGGTCAAGTAGAGTTCGACGAAGCCCTCGGCGACGGCTTCGTCGACGAGGTTACGGAAGCGCTCGGCGGGAAGAAGCCGTGGAAGGGCGCGTGGCGAGGAGTCGACTGCGCAGTAGTCGCAGGCCAGGTTGCAGTGGAAGTTCGTGTATACCCACAGTCGGCGCGGGAAGTAGGCGCTGCCGAACAGCGGGACCACCGGCAGGTCCTCTCCGTCCACCTCGCCGTTGTCGCGTCGAGGGGCGGTGCGCTTGGCGAGCGTGCGGCTGTCGTCGCCGTCATCGCTCCAGGTCCCACCGGCGGGGGTGAAGGCGCTCGGCAGTGAAGACCGGTAGAGGTGGTAGCGACCCCGGGCCCGCTCGGCGGGAGGGAGCACTTCGAGGCACGTCGTCCACCAGCCGGTTTCGATTGTCGTGACGAACAGTTCGGGGATGCCTGCTTCGCGCATGGAGTGGGCTTGGGCCGCCCAGTCGTAAGCGAGGGGGACCAGTTCGGCTTCCGCCTGTCCGCCGGCGACCTCGACGATCGCGTACCACACCTCGCGCCGGCCGTCGTTGGCTGGCTTGCCGAGCACTCCGACGTTGACTACCAGGGTGCCGCCGACGCCCCTCTGCCAGGGCAGCCCCGAGTGGGTGCAGCAGATCACGTCCGCGCCGCTGGCGGCGGCCCGGAGCGCGTGCTCGTCTTCGGGGAACGATTCCCACCAGAAGTCATTGAGCGCGAGCGGCGAGCCGTGGACGAAGTGGATGTCGGTGCCGCCGAGGCGTTCCCGCCGCTCGGTGGGGAGCCGTCCCATCCAGGCGGCGAAACCGGGGCTGGTGTGGGTGCGGGTGTGGTCGTAGATGAGCTGGGCGTAGCGGTTGTCGGTGGGGTCGCGATAGCCGCAGCCGCAGTCGGGGTCGCCTCGGGCGATGGCCACGTCGTAGTTCCCGGCCACACAGGTGATGTCGGCTGCTTGCAGGATCGGCCACAGTGCGTCGATCTCGGCGCCGAAGCCGCCGAGATCGCCCAGGCAGTAGAGCTGCTCGCAGCCGCGCCGGCGGGCGTCGGTGACGAAGGCGATGAGCGCGTGCGGGTTGGCGTACGGGCCGCCGCAGACCGCGATCCGCCGCGGTCGTCCGGTTTCCGACGGCTCCAGCGGGTGGCGCACGTCGGCCGCAGGCAGAGGGAAACCGCTGGTGGGCCTCATGCCGGCATTTCGGCTGGCATGGCAGTCGGAGCGGGCCGGGCGATGAGCTCCAAGGGCTGGAGGGCCGGCTCGGCGCCTCCCCGTCGGGCATAGATGGCGATCGCGGCCACCCCGGCCAGCCAGAAGCCGATCACCAGCAGGTAGGAGGCGGTGGCACCGAGGTGGGTGGCGATGCTGGGGAGGGCAAGGGTGCCGACGATGGCACCGACGCGACCGACGGCGACCGACGTGCCGACGCCCGCCCCGCGCAGGTGCGTCGGGAACAGCTCGGTGAAGGTGGGATACGCAGACGTCCACGCGGCGGTGCCCGCGGCGTTGGCGATGACGAAGGCGAGGGTCACGAGGGTGGCGCTACGGCTGGCGGTGGCAAGGGCGAGCAGGCCGATCCCTCCCGCCGCGGCGAGGTAGGTGACGCCGACGGTCAGGCGGTGTCCGACCCGGTCGAACACGGCAGCCATGGCCAGTCCGCCGGCGAGGCCGCCGACATTGCCGATGATGTAGAAGAACGGGATGGCGCGGTCGGAGATGTGGACCTGGTGCAAGACGACCACCGACAACAGGGCGAAGATCCCGTAGTAGCCGAACGCCTCGGCGAGGTCGAGCAATGCCCCGAGCGTGAGGCGTCCCCGGTGATGTCGTAGGAGCTCGCCGAGCCCCTGGCGAAGCCTCGCATCGGAGGAGACGACGCCAGGGACGAGTGGGAGTCGCGCCCGGCTCCCGGTTCGGGCTTCCAGGGCGGCGAGGATCTGTTCGGCTTCGCCGTGGCGACCCCGGGCGACGAGCCACCGCGGTGACTCGGGGATCCGTCGGCGAAAGAAGAGCACCACCAGGGCGATGAGGCCGCCGAAGACGAACAGGTATCGCCACGAGGTGGCAGCGCCGACGGCGAGGGTGTCGAGGACCAGGTAGGCGAGCAGCCCGGCTGCGATCGCGCCTGTGGGCCAGAAGTTCATGACGACGGCGTTGGCCTTGCCGCGGACTCGGGCGGGGATCAGCTCGGCGATCGCCGCGTTGACGATGGCGTACTCGGCACCGACCCCGAGCGCGGCCAGGAAGCGCAGCACGTAGACGGCGCCGAGGTCCGGGCTGAGACCGGTCGCCACGGTGAATCCGGCATACCACAGCAGCGTCGCGACGAACAGGCGCCGTCGGCCGAAGCGGTCGGCGAGGCGCCCACCAGCTAGGGCGCCGATCAGGATCCCTCCCAGCCACACCGCCAGGATGGCGTCTCGCTCGAACACGCCGGCGCCGAAGTGGTCGCCGAGCGGGCCGACGGCGTTGGAGAACATCTGCACCTCGAAGGAGTCGAACAGCCACCCCGCGCCGAGCGCGACGAGGATGGTCGTGTGCAGGGGGCTCCATGCCAGCCGATCGAGACGGGCACCGACCTCGGCTTGGGTGAGTGGTCTCGTCACCGGGGTCTCCTCCTTGGGGGTTGCAACGGGAGTGGCAGGCGTGCTCGGCGGGTCATCGAGCCTCCTCGGGGACGGCGGCGCGGTCGGTCCTTGCCGGTACGGGCCGGGTCAGCTCTATCGGGGGCCGAGCTGTGGCGAGGCCCTGTTGTCGGCGCTCGGTCCGCTTCGACCCTCTCTTCCAGGGCGGTCCGGCGCGGTAGCGGCGGGCGAGCTGCTCGGGTGCGACGCCGAGGAAGTAGCAGGCCTTCAGCACCTGCATGAAGGCGATCATCGACCAGGTGCCGTGCTCGACGAGCCGGCGCGACGACGCCGTCGAGGTGGCGGGGAGCACGGCGAGGCGGCCGCGGCGGGCGAGGCGCCGGGAGAGCTCGAGGTCCTCCATGATGGCGATCTCGGGGCACCCACCGAGTGCCTCGAAGGTGTCCCGTCGCACGAACATCGCCTGGTCGCCGAAGATCTGGTGGAGGTGACGGGCCCGCTTGGTGGAGCTCCAGGCGAGGTAGTCGAGGCCGACACTGCGCCGGTCGAATCGCAGCGTCAGGCCGCCGCCGACGACGCTGGGATCTGCGAGCGCGGCGCGAAGCTGGACGAGGGCCTGCGGGTCGATGCGACAATCGGCGTGGACGAACCACAGCACCGGGGCCGTGGTGTTCGCCGCGCCGACGTTCATCTGGACGGCCCGCCCCGGTGGGCTGTGGAGCACCCGGGCATAGCCGGCGGCGAGTGTTGCCGTGGCATCGCAGGACCCGCCGTCGACAACGACCAGCTCGCAATCGGGGAAGTCACGGCGCAGCCGGCGGAGTGCGGCGACGATCCCCGCGGCTTCGTTCAACGTCGGCATGACGATGGCGACCGGGAGCGGATCGTCCGGGCGGCAGCGAGAAGAGGACGCGCCGACGGTGATGGTCGGCCCCCGGTCAGCCACGGGAGCTGTCTCCTGGCGACACGGCGACCGGGCCGGCGAGCAGGGGGCGAAACGCTGATGGCAGGGTCGGTTCGGCGGCCAGGGCCACGACGTCCTCGGGAGTGTCGAGGTCGCGCACGACCTCGAGCAGGTGACAGCGCAGCCCGTTTGCCTCGACCCGGGTCACGGTGGCGGCCAGGACGCCAGGCCCGCCCCATAGCTCGGGGTCGATGTCGAACAGCGACGGCACGGGCCGGGTCATTCCTGCGAGGTAGTAGCCGCCGTCGTAGGCCGGGCCGAGCACCACGTCGTTGCCGCCAGCGAGCGCACCAAAGGCGTCGCGTAGGTGCCGGGGTTCGAGTAGCGGGATGTCGGTGCCGACGACGACGAGCAGTCCTCGATGGACGGCGTACACGTCGGTGACGGCGGCCGCCAGGCGCTCGCCGAGGTGGCGTCCGCGCTGGGGAAGCAGTTCGACGCCAGGAGGAACGAGACCGGCGAGCTCCTCCCGGGCATCGGGGGGATCGAAGGCGAGGAACGTCGCGCCTGGCGTAACCGCGGTCGCCGTCGTGGCGGCGCGGGTGATGAGCGCTGCCTGCAAGGATGCACATCGGTCGTCGCCGAGCATCGGGGCGAGGCGCGTCTTGGCAAGACCGGAACGGGGCGCCTTGGCCATCACGAGGACGGCTCGCTCATCAGTCACGGGTCCACCCGGTGGACGGTGCCGGCAGGGGCCAGGTCGTCGGCTGACAGCTGCGGCAGGGCGGCGGCAACGAGCGAGGCGAAGCGGTCGCCGCTCTGGGCGACCCTGGCGAGCAGTGCCTCCAGCGCCTCGGGCTCGTCCGCCACGCCGTTCGTGTAGTCGGTGACGAAGCCGACCAGCGCGTAGGGAAGCCCGGCTTCGCCGGCGAGCACCGCCTCGGGACCGGCAGTCTGGCTGACTGCGCTCACCCCGACTTGTGCCAGGGCGGTGATCTCGGCTCGGGCGTTGAACCGCGGGCCGTCGACATAACCGTAGGTGCCGCCGTCCACCAGCGCCGTGTCGAGACCCTGCCCGGCGCGCACGAGCGCCCGGCGCAGCGGTCCGCTGAATGGCCGGTCGAAGATCCAATGCCCCCGACCGAACCCCCCAGCCTCGTCGTGCCAGGTGCACAGGGTCCCGTCGGGAAGGCGGTTGGAGGGGAAGTAGAGGTCGTCGAAGACGACGAGGGAGCCGGGGGTGAGCGAAGGGTCGACTGAGCCGCACACGGTGCAGCCGATCACCGCGTCCGCCTTGGCCGCGATGAGGGCCGACAGGTTGGCCTTGTGCTCGACGTGGTTCGACAGGCGCCGGTGCGACGGGCCGTGCCGAGAGAGGTGGACGACGCCGACCTCGCCGACCCGACCGGACACCAGCTCGACCGGGCCGTAGGCGGTCTCGGCGGTCCGTTGCTGCTCGAGCTCGAGTCCGGGCCAGTGCTCGGTGCCCGAACCCGAGATCAGCCCGATCAGCACGGCTCGTCCTTGGCCGCGGCCGTCGCCGCTCCTGGCGCCGTTCGCTGCCGAGGGAGCGGCAGCAGCTCGACGAGGGTGGCGTTCTCTGCGGGGTCGAGCACGCTGTGCTGGACGCAGGCGGGGACGATCTCGCCGGTCTCGGGGTGGGCCATGGCGTAGAAGCAGGCCGCCAGACGCTCTTGGGTCTCGACGATCC
>JAJZJY010000698.1 GCA_021809885.1 Actinomycetes bacterium | reverse complement strand
CGAAGCGGGCTGGTCACCACGACCCGGGCTCCTCGGTCACCGAGCGCCGCGCCAAGCCAGGCCGCCTGTCGACGCCCGACATCATCGAGCACCGGGTCGAGACGGCCTCTGAGCACCCCCGCTGCATTGAGCGACGTCCGACCGTGCCGCGCCAGATAGATCCGAGTCGGCTCTGGCAAACCATCAGGGGCATTCCACCCCGGCTCGCGACCCACGCTCGTCTCGAATTTCACCGGTCCGTGTCCTCCTGCAGATGTGGCATCGTCTTCCGCAGGAGCCATCAGCCTCGACGAGGCAGTCTCGGCGAGCTCCATCGCCGGTACCATCTTATCCAGACCAAGTGGCACCGCGCCACTCACAAGTGCCAATCCGCACCGACACACTGCCCTTCTCTCCACCATCGGACATGTCGTGGTCCGATCGAGGCACTACCCTCCGCCGACCTCCGCCTGGCGACTGCATGCTGCCCGTGGGGTCCCCGAATCGCCTCCTACCGACTATTCCGCCGATTCCGGTGGCAACCAATCCGTCGCTGTCAGCCCTGGGTTTCTCGAGCGGTTCGACAGGAGCTCGTGGCAGCGGTCGCCGTCTCCTTTCATCCCCCTCACGATCGGGGAGCGCGCCAGCGAGATCGTGCCAGCAAACATGACCGCGAGCGACAGTGCCTCGAGCGGGCCACGCACCCCCGCAATGCTCAGGTTGTCGCCGAAAAGCCCGACCCCGATGAGGATGCTGGCCAGCGGGTCTACCAAGACCAAGGTAGATTGCGAGGCGGCGACCGGACCCGCGTGGTAGGCATGCTGGGCAAGGAAGACGGCCATTAGTCCGAAGAGCGCCAACGCATACACCTGCCAGTGGCGGAACACCGACGTCCAGTCCAACGCGAGCTCGCCCGCCATCACCTCGGTCAGCGCTGCGGTGAGAGCAAAGCTAATGCCTCCTGCGGTGCCGAACATGGCGGCCCGCCACCACCCGGATCCTCGCCGCGCGGCGAGGACCGCACCAGTCATGGCTGCCAAACAGGCGCCGATAGTAACCGCCCATTCCCAGCCGGCTGGCGAGAGGCTCCCACCGCTCGGTTGGGCGAAGACGAGAAAGCCGGCCAAGCCTCCGGCGGTAGCAACCACCGCCAGCCACTCCTGGGCCCGTACGCGGAAGCGGAACCACGTCGCAAGGATCAAGACGAGGAAGAGGAGCTCGGTCGTGAGAACCGGTTGGACTTGTGAGAGTCGTCCGAGGTGGAGAGCGGTGGCCTGCATGGTAAACGAGGCAAGCATCATGACGAACCCGACAAGCCAGATGCCGCGCCGCAGCGCATGGCTGAGCTGGCCAATGGTGAGCGTGGAGGACTCGGGTACCTGCTCCACCCCCATACGCTGGAAGACGCTCGTCAGCGCGTTCGCCAGCGCAGCACCGAGTGCAAGTAGGTAGAGCATGGGAACGGTCTACCTGTTCGACCGGGACGGGTGTGCAATTCTGGGCGTCAACCACTCCCTCGGCGGCAACTCCGCTGTCTGCGCTTCGAGAAGGCTCCTTCGCCTCGCCATCTCGCGCTCCCATCGTCTCGCTGTCGTCGCAAGCCAGTAGGAGCCATCAGACGGTACGGCCGACAACGGCGAGCTCCATCGCCATAGCCGATACTACACCTGCCGCCGAACGTCGGACATTACCGCCAAGCAGGGTAGATCTACAGGCGTCGGCTCCGAGGTCCGTCTACGCTGCGCTATGGTTCTGTCCCAAGGGCGCTGCGCAGGGTCGCATCCAGAGCGCTGCCAGCACGGCGAGCACCATCCACGACCCCGCATAGGCGAAGCCTGCGGTGGCACCTACGGTCACGAAGAGCAGGCCTACCACCGCCGAAGACGCGAACGCGCCAGCGGCCTGCACGCCACCGAGGAGGCCGAAGCCACTGCCGCGAAGGTGCTCGGGGGTGAGGATGGCCACGAGCGAGGACTCAGCCGTCTCGGCGAGGCCGATGCCACTGCCAGCGAGCACGAAGGCAACGAGCAGCCACCACCACTGCTGCGGGCCGACTGCGAAACCGGCGTAGGCGGCGACGTACAGCACCGCGCCTGCGCCGAAGACGACGCGCGGGCCAATCCGATCGATCCAATGACCACCCCAGAGCGCGACTAACGAGCCGAAGGCATTATGCGCAGCGTAGATCACGATGGCCAGCGAGGTCGCGACGACGAGGGAGCGTCCCCCGACGTGGAGCAACTGCGTCGCCCGGAAGATCAACAGTGTGGTCGCCACATTGCCGAGCTCGAAGGGCACGACAGGCACCAGCGCTCTGAGCACCCCCGTGCCGCGCAGCGCTGCAATCCCGATGCGCTGTCGCGGAGCAGCCACGGCTACGTGCTGGCGCGTTGCCTTTACCGCGACCATGATCGAGATCGCGGCGAACAAGCCGGGCACGGCGGCGAGCCACATCGTCGGGCGGATACCGATGATTCCCACCAGTGCTGCAGCGAGGAGTGGTCCCACCAATGCGCCCAGGTTGTCTCCGGCCCGCTCGAGGCCGAAGGCTCGTCCATAAGCGTGCTCGGGCGCCGCCGAGGCGAGCAAGGAATCTCGAGCCGGCGTCCGTAGCCCCCGAGACGTCCAGGCCAAGGCCCGCCCCACGCCAACCTGCCAGGGGGTGACGGCGAGCCCGATGGCGCCGGTGGCGAGCGCGGTCCCGACGTAGCCGCTCGACGCAAGCCGGCCGCGAAGGTGTGCATCGTTCGCCATCGGCCCGGTGATGAGCTTGGCAAGCCCGGTCAGCGCGTCGCTCAACCCCTCGATGAGACCGAGCACCCCCGCCGAAGAGTGCAGCACCGAGACCAGGAAGCTCGGCAGGAGCGACGTCGTGATCTCGTGGCCCGAGTCGGAGAAGAAGCTCGATGCCCCGACTGCCCCGACACCTCGCGTCAACCATCGACCCGCCGTCGACGACCCTGCTGGACCGATGGGGGCCGGGTCGGCTCGCGCCGGTATGTGCTCATCCATCTCCGTGGGAGCCTACCCGCAGCCCCTGCCGAGACGGAGCAGTGGACGTTGCCACTTCACGCGCCTATCATTGATCATCGAGGTACGGCGATGGAGCTCGCCGACGGCGCCTTGGTGGCTGATGGCTCCTGTCCAGCGCCCTCGCGGCGAGGAACGGAGCTGTCGTGGCGTACCGAGCACCCATCGTGGACGAGGCTGAGATCGACCACGAGCGACCCGACGCGGCCAAGTCCCCTCGCAGACGTGAGCGGCCGAGGACG
>JAJZJY010000017.1 GCA_021809885.1 Actinomycetes bacterium | reverse complement strand
GCGGACCTGGATCCACTCGACTGCCTCGGCCGACGCCACCATCTGGGCGGTCCGCGGCGGGAGGTGGGCCGGGTTCTGGAAGTAATTCGACAGCCGGCTGCGCAGCGACTTGGCCTTGCCCACGTATATGACCCGGCCGTCCCGGCCGCGGAACTGGTACGAGCCGGGAGCGTCCGGGATCGTCCCCGCCGGCGGTCGATGGATCACGTTCCCATCCTGGCGCGAGGACCGCTCGTCGCGGGGCCGGCGATCGACGTGGGTTCAGCGTTCCAGGAGGTGGGCGAGGAACTTTCCCGTGTAGCTCTCCGGCGTCTTGGCCACGTGCTCCGGCGTGCCCTCGACCACCACCGTCCCGCCCCCGTCCCCGCCCTCCGGGCCGAGGTCGACGATCCAGTCCGCCGTCTTGATCACGTCGAGGTTGTGCTCGATCACCAGCACCGTGTTGCCCTGGTCCACCAGCCGCGACAGCACCGCCAGCAGCTTGCGCACGTCCTCGAAGTGCAGCCCCGTCGTCGGCTCGTCCAGCACGTACATGGTGCGGCCCGTCGACCGCTTCGACAGCTCCGACGCCAGCTTGATCCGCTGGGCCTCCCCGCCCGACAGCGTCGGCGCCGGCTGGCCGAGGCGCACGTACCCGAGGCCGACGTCGACCAGCGTCTGCATGTGGCGGGCGATCACCGGCTGGTTGGCGAAGAACTCGAGCCCCTCGCTGCACGGCATGTCGAGCACCTCGGCGATGTTCTTGCCCTTGAAGGTGATGTCGAGGGTGTCGCGGTTGTAGCGGTCGCCCTTGCACACCTCGCACGGCACGTACACGTCAGGCAGGAAGTGCATCTCGATCTTGATGGTCCCGTCGCCGGCGCACGCCTCGCAGCGGCCCCCCTTCACGTTGAAGCTGAACCGGCCCGGCAGGTACCCGCGCACCTTGGACTCGGTCGTCGAAGCGAACAGCCGCCGGACGTGGTCGAAGGCGCCCGTGTAGGTCGCCGGGTTGGACCGCGGCGTCCGGCCGATCGGCGACTGGTCGATGCTGATCACCTTGTCCAAGGCGTCGGCACCCTCGATCCGGCGGTGCCGCCCCGGCGGCTCCTTGGACCGGTAGATGCGCTGCATCAACGCCTTGAGGAGGATGTCGTTGACGAGCGTGGACTTGCCCGACCCGCTCACCCCGGTCACCGCGACCATGCAGCCGAGTGGGAGCTCGACGTCGACGTCCTTCAGGTTGTGCTCACGGGCACCCCGCACCGTGAGGCAGCCCTTGGGCTCACGCCGGATGGCCGGCACCGGGATGTGGCGCCGTCCCGTCAGGTACTGGCCGGTGACCGACCGCCGTTCCTTCAGCAACTGGGCGACGGTCCCGCTGACGATGACCTGGCCGCCGTGCTCCCCCGCCCCCGGCCCGATGTCGACCACGTGGTCGGCGACCCGGATGGTGTCCTCGTCGTGCTCCACCACGATCACCGTGTTGCCCAGGTCGCGCAGGCGCAGCAGCGTGTCGATCAGCTTGCGGTTGTCACGCTGGTGCAACCCGATCGACGGCTCGTCGAGCACGTACAGGACCCCGACGAGGCCGCTGCCGATCTGGCTCGCCAGCCGGATCCGCTGCGCCTCCCCGCCGGCGAGCGTCGCCGCCGAACGGTTGAGCGTCAAGTAGTCGAGCCCCACGTCGAGCAGGAACTGCATCCGGGCCTGGATCTCCTTCAGGACCCGGTCGGCGATCATGTGATCGCGCTCCGACAGCTCCAGGGAGGACATGTCCCGGGCGGCGTCGCGCAGCGACAGGTCGCACAGCTGGTTGATGTTGTGGCCGGCGACGGTCACCGCCAGGCTCTCCGGCTTGAGGCGCGCCCCGCCGCACGCCTGGCAGGCCACCTCACGCATGTAGCCCTCGATCGCCTCCCGCATGCTGTCGGACTCGGCCTCGGAGTGCCGGCGCTGCAGGTAGGGGACGACGCCCTCGTACTGGGTGTGGTACGAGCGGGTCCGGCCGTAGCGGTTGCGGTACTGGACGTGGATCTGCTTGGTGCCCGAGCCGTAGAGGACCACCTTCTGGTCGGCCTTCTTCAACTGGCGCCAGGGCATGACCGGCGAGATCCCGTAGCCGGCGCAGACGGCCTCGAGCACGCGGCCGAAGTACTCCCCCCGCGCCCCCGCCCAGGGGCTCACGGCACCGTCGGCGATCGACAGGTCCGCGTCGGGCACCACCAGCTCGGGGTCGACCTCGAAGCGGGTCCCCAGCCCGTCGCAGGTGGGGCAGGCCCCGTACGGCGAGTTGAAGGAGAAGTTGCGCGGCGCCGGTTCGTCGAAGCTCCGGCCGTCGACCGGGCAGGCCAGGTGCTGGCTGAAGGTCAGCACCTCCGGCTCGGCCTCGCCCTCACGGGGAACTATCTGGACCTCGGCGATGCCCTCCGCCAGGCGCAGGGCGGTCTCGAGCGAGTCGGTGAGGCGTCGCCCGATGCCCTCCCGCTTGACCAGGCGGTCCACGACGACCTCGATGGTGTGCTGCTCGTAGCGCGCCAGCTTGGGCAGGTCGGCGAGCTCGTGGACCTCGCCGTCGATCCTCGCCCGGGCGAACCCCTGGCCGGCGAGCTCCTCGAGCAGGCTCTGGTACTCGCCCTTGCGCCCCCGCACGACCGGCGCCAGCACCTGGAAGCGGGTCTCGTCGGGGAGCTCGAGGATGCGGTCGACGATCTGCTGGGGAGTCTGGCGGGACACGACCACGCCGTGCTCGGGGCAGTGCGGGACGCCGATCCGGGCGTACAGCAGGCGGAGGTAGTCGTAGACCTCGGTGATCGTCCCGACCGTCGAGCGCGGGTTGCGCGACGCCGACTTCTGGTCGATCGAGATCGCCGGCGACAGGCCCTCGATGAAGTCCACGTCCGGCTTGTCCATCTGGCCGAGGAACTGCCGGGCGTAGCTCGACAGCGACTCGACGTAGCGCCGCTGGCCCTCGGCGTAGATGGTGTCGAACGCGAGCGAGCTCTTCCCCGAGCCCGACAGCCCGGTGAAGACGATCAGCCGGTCCCGTGGCAGCTCGAGGGAGATGTTGCGCAGGTTGTGCTCCCTCGCCCCGCGTACGACGAGCTTGCCGGCCACCCCGCCCAGCCTACCAGCGAACGTACGTTCGCATCCAGCACCGGGTCCGGCCCGCTCGGGATCGGCCTTCAGCCGATGGTCTCGTCGGTGGCGGGGGCCAGGACCTCCAACGTCGGGTTGCGGATGGCCAGCGCCCCGTCGTAGTCGCCGACCATGCCCTCGGCGGACAGGCGCGCCGAGGGCTCCACACCCTCGACCCTGCCCCGGCTGAACACGAGGTTTATGCCCCCCGTCTCGTCCTCCAGCCGGCAGATGAGCACCTGGATGCCGTCACGGGGCTGGATCTCCACCGACTTCACCACGCCGGCGACCCGCCCCCGCTGGCGGTACTCGAGAGCGTCGACCGGGACGCGGCCGGGCACATCCACCGTCGGCACCGCCTTGTGCTTGGCGCGCTTGTCGGCGTCGTGGCGGCCCTTGCGCTCGTGAGTGTCCACCGCCTTGCGGGCAGCCATCCCTGCGAGGCGCGCCTCCACGGCCGCGTCCGACAGCTGGTAGGGCACGATCATGGCGTTGACGTTGGGGACGTCGGAGAGCACCAACGCGATCCTGTCGGCGGTGCGGTCGTGCAGGACGCGGGAGCTGAAGCCACCCGACTCCCGCCGGGGCAGCAGCACGGAGACGTAGGTGTCACCGTCGAGGTAGCCCTCGACCAGGCCGAGGGTGGCCCGCCCGAGGCGGCGGTCGGGGCAGTCGAGGATCTCGAGCGGCACGTGCACGCCGGCCTCCCGCCACGACTCCTCCAGGGCCCGAGCCCGCGAGGGGTCGATCCGGAAGTGCACCACCCGCAGCGCGTCGGGCACCAGCGCCCGGGCGTAGCGCAGGGCGTGCACCGTCGCCAGGTCGAGCTGGTCAGCGAGCAGGACGGCGACGTGGCGGTCCAGGCGAGGCGCCTCCGTCGCCCGCCCGGCGCCGATCCGCAAAAACTCCTCCTCCCGCCGGTACCGCCGGTTGATGCGGATGAAGCTGTACACGAGGATCGGGAACAGCACGACCACCAACCAGGCGCCCTGGGTGAACTTGGTGTAGGCGAAGATCACGACCACCGCTCCCGACAGCACGGCGGCGAAGCCGTTTATCACCTGCTTGTACTTCCAGCCCTGCTCCCGGGTGCGTCGGTGGTAGCGCACCATGCCGGCGCCGGCCATGGTGAAGCCGGTGAAGACGCCGATCGCGTACACGGCGACGAGCGCGTCAAGGTTGGCGTTGCTGCCGATCAGTAGGAGGGAGCCGACCACCGTCAGAACCAGGATCCCATTGGAGAAGACGAGGCGGTGACCGCGCTTGGTCAGCCAGTGCGGCAGGAACGCGTCGTGGGCTACGAAGCTGGTCAGGAACGGGAACCCGCTGAAGCTCGTGTTGCCCCCCGTCCAAAGGATGGCGACCGTTGCGACGATGATGAGGTAGTAGCCCGCATGGGCGATGCCGTGGGTGCCGAAGATGTAGTCGGCCTCCTGAGCCACCACGGTGGGATAGCCGCTCACGTAGGGGACGGCGTGGGTGATGTGGGCAAGGACCGACACGCCACACACGAGGGTGCCGAGCGTTGTCGCCATGACCACCAGCGTCCGGCGCGCGTTGGGGCCTGCGGGCGGTCGGAAGGCGGAGACGCCGTTGGAGATGGCCTCCAAGCCGGTGAGCGACGACCCTCCGTTGGCGAACGACTTCAGGAGCACGAATACGGTCGCACCCATCAGCAGGCCGCTGTGGTCGACATGGCCGGCAGGGTGCACGGCACCGTGCAGAGCGATGGAGTGGGCATGTAGCTGCCCAAGAGCCGCCCGCACCAGGCCGGTGGCGACGAGCAGCAGCATGCTCACGATGAACAGGTACGTAGGGACCACGAAGATCCGGCTCGCTTCCCGGATGCCGCGGAGGTTGGCCAGGCACATCACGAGCACCACCGCCACGGACATGATCACGGCACCGTGATCCTTGGCCAGCGCCGGAAGGGCCGAATCAACGTAAGCGGTGCCTGCAGCGACTTGAACGGCGACGGTGACGCAATAGTCGATGATGAGTGCCGCCGCCGCGATCTGGGCCACACGAGGCCCGAAGTTCTCCCGGGACACCATGTAGCTGCCGCCGGTCTTCGTGTACACCATGACGACCTCTCGGTAGGAGAGGGTCACGAAGAACAGGACGACAATGACGGCCGCCGTCACGGGAAGGAGCAGCGAGAAGGCGGCGACACCGACTGCCTGAACAAGAATGCGGAGGATCTCCTCCGAGCCGTAAGCGGTCGAGGAGATGCAGTCCGGGGCGAGCACGCCGAGCGCGGCGATCTTGCCGAGCCTCTGCTCCTGGAGCTGCTCGGACGTCAGGGGCGGCCCGAGGATGCGGTTCTTCAGCCGGTAGGAGAAGCTCTCCGGCAGCTGGCTCGGCTCCGAGAGCGGCAGCGGGGCGGGCGCGACTGCGGTCTCCGGCGCCGAGTTGGAGGTGGTCGTCACACGCACAGTAAAGCCTGGCGCAGACCCAGGCGCGGCGGCCGGCTCCGGCGCGCCCTCGTGCGGGCCGCCGGCGTGCGCTTGTGCGGGACGCCTGCCGCGTGTTCCGATGGACGGATGCACGTCATCGTGGTCGGCTGCGGCCGCGTCGGCTCGGAGCTGGCCAGCTCCCTGTCAGGGGGTGGCCACGAGGTAGTCGTCATGGACAAGCGGGCCGAAGGCTTCCGCCGGCTGCCAGACGAGTTCACAGGCCGCACCGTCGTCGGGCTCGGCTTCGACCGCGACGCGCTCCGGACCGCAGGCATCGACGGGGCCGGCGCCCTGGCGGCGGTCACCAGCGGCGACAACTCCAACGTGCTCACCGCCCGCATCGCCCGCGAGTACTTCCACGTACCCAACGTCGTCGCACGGATCTACGACCCCCGCCGCGCCGTCATCTACCAGCGGCTGGGCATCCCGACGGTGGCGACGGTCACCTGGACCGTCGACCAGGTCGTCCGCCGCCTCGTCCCCGACCAGGTGGTGACCGAATGGGCGGATCCCACCGGCCAGGTGGTGCTGGTCGAGCGGACCCTCCCCCGCACGTGGGTGGGCCGGCCCCTCGACGGCCTCGAGACCCCAGACATCGCACGCCTCGTCACCGTCAGCCGGGCGGGAGTCCCGCGAGTCGCCCGTCCTGGGCTGATCGGCCAGGAGGGTGATGTCATCCACCTTGCCGTCCGCAAGGACTCCCTCGACCAGGTGCACCGCTACCTTGGGGAGGAAGCATGAAGGCGGTCATCGTCGGCGCAGGCAACGTCGGCGTGTTCCTCGCCGAGGACCTGCGCGCCGCTGGCCACGACATCACGGTGCTCGAGCAGGACCCGCGACTCGTAGCCAGCCTGTCCAAGACCTACCCCGACGTCCGTTGGGTCGCCGGCGACGGCTGCGAGTACTCGACCCTCGACCACGTAGGCCTGGCGGAGGCCGATGTCGTCGTAGCCGCCACGGGTGACGACGAGGACAACCTGGTCGTCGCCCTGCTGGCCAAGCAGGAGTTTGCCGTCCCCCGCGTCGTCGGGCGGGTGAACCACCCGAAGAACGAGTGGATGTTCAACCAGACATGGGGCGTGGACGTGGCGGTCTCGACGCCGCACCTGCTGTCGGCCGTGGTCGAAGAAGCGGTGAGCGTGGGCTCGCTCGTTCGGCTGCTGCGCCTCGACGCGTCGGGCGTGAGGCTGGTCGAGGTCACGCTGTCGGGCACCTCAGCCGCCCGCGGACGGGACCTGGCGTCCCTGGGCATGCCCCGCGACGCCACCGTCGTGGCAATCGTCCGGCGCTCCAACGTCGTGGTGCCCCGAGGTGACACCCGGGTCGAGGCCGGCGACGAGATCCTCGTCCTCGTGAGCCCGGAGGCCGAGGACCAGGTCCGCCGGCTGCTGACCGGGGCGGAGGGGGTGCCCGCGCCGTAGCCGGCTGCGGTTCGGCCGGCGGGCTCAACCCGACTGTGAGCCGGCGAGCTCCCTGAGCTCAGCGCGCAGGTCGGCGATCTCGTCGCGCAGCCGGGCGGCGTACTCGAACCGGAGATCTGCCGCCGCGTCCCGCATCTCCTCCTCGAGCGTCGAGATGAGCCGGGCCAGCTCACTGTGTGGCAGCTCCTGCAGCTCCTTGCGGGCTCGCTCGCGCCCGCGGCTGCGCCGGTCCCGCCCCGGCGTCGGCGCCGTCGCGTCCCGTGTACCCAACATCACCAGGATGTCGGTGATCGCCTTGCGCACCGTCTGCGGGTCTATCCCGTGCTCCTCGTTGTGGGCCTGCTGCATCGCCCGGCGGCGGTGGGTCTCGGAGATCGCCCGCTTCATGGAGTCGGTGACGGTGTCGGCGTACATGATCACCTGCCCGTCGACGTTGCGGGCCGCCCGGCCGATCGTCTGCACGAGCGACGTCTCGGAGCGCAGGAAACCTTCCTTGTCGGCGTCGAGGATGGCGACGAGGGAGACCTCGGGCAGGTCGAGGCCCTCACGGAGCAGGTTGATGCCGACGAGGACGTCGAACTCACCCAGCCGGAGGTCCCGTAGGATCTCGATGCGCTGGATCGTGTCGATGTTGGAGTGGAGGTAGCGGACGCGAACCCCCAGCTCGAGCAGGTAGTCGGCCAGGTCCTCTGCCATCTTCTTCGTGAGCGTGGTGACGAGCACTCGATCGCCGCGCTCGACCCGATCGCGGATCTGCCCCATGAGGTCGTCGATCTGACCCTTCGTGGGCTTGACGATCACCTCCGGATCGACGAGACCGGTGGGGCGGACGATCTGCTCTACGACCTGTGCCGACTCCGAGATCTCGTAGGCGCTCGGCGTGGCCGACAGGAAGATGCACTGGTTGATCTTCCCGAAGAACTCGTCCCACCGGAGGGGCCGGTTGTCAGCTGCCGACGGCAACCGGAAGCCGTGCTCGATCAAGGTCTCCTTGCGTGAGCGGTCACCTTCGTACTGACCGTGCAGCTGCGGGACCGTCTGGTGGGACTCGTCGATCACGAGCAGCCAGTCGGGCGGGAAGAAGTCGATCAGCGTGTGCGACGGCTCACCGGGCTGGCGGCCGTCTATGTGGCGGCTGTAGTTCTCGATGCCGGAACAGCTCCCGACCTCGGCGAGCATCTCCAGGTCGTACGACGTCCTCATCCTGAGCCGTTGCGCCTCGAGCAGCTTGCCATGCGATTCGAAGTGGGCCAGGCGTTGCTGGAGCTCCGCCTCTATGCCCGTGATGGCGCCCTGCATCCGCTCGTCGCCGGCTACGTAGTGCGTCGCTGGGAACACGGTCAGCTCGTCGAGGTCCGCCAACTGCTCCCCGGTAAGGGTGTCGACAACGGTGATCCGCTCAACCTCGTCACCGAACAGCTCGACCCTGACGGCATTCTCCTCGTACGCGGGGTGCAGTTCGATCGTGTCGCCGCGCACCCGGAATTTGCCGCGCACCAGGTTTGTGTCGTTGCGCTCGTACTGCATGTCCACGAGCCGGCGGAGGATCGCCCGCTGATCGTGCTCGACGCCGCGCTGCAGGTGGAGTATGCGCGACCGGTACTCGTCCGGCGACCCGAGGCCGTAGATGCACGAAACCGAGGCGACGACGATCACGTCGCGACGCGTGAGCAGCGCGGCCGTTGCTGCGTGCCGCAGGCGGTCGATCTCGTCGTTGATGGAGCTGTCCTTCTCGATGTAGGTGTCGCTCGAGGGGATGTAAGCCTCGGGCTGGTAGTAGTCGTAGTAGGAGACGAAGTACTCCACCCGGTTGTGGGGGAACAGCTCGCGCATCTCGTTGGCGAGCTGGGCGGCGAGCGACTTGTTGGGGGCGATGAGGAGCGTGGGGCGCTGAACCTTCTCGATCGTCCAGGCGATCGTGGCGCTCTTCCCGCTCCCGGTGATGCCGAGGAGCGTCTGGAACCGATCCCCCCTGGAGACACCGCTGGACAGCGCGGCGATGGCCGCCGGCTGGTCACCGGCGGGCGCGAACTCCGAGACGACCTGGAACGGCGGCATCGCATGTCACGCTACCGGCCCGGTGTGACCGCGCCCTCGGGTGGGGCGGGAGCCGGAACGACCGGCGTCCACCGGTCCCGCCTTCCTGGCGCTCTCCGCCCTCAACCAGGCCCAGAGCTCGTCGACCTCACGGTCGAGCGCATCCCGGTCGCCGCTGTTGTCGATGATCCGATCGGCGAGCGCGCACCGCCTCTCTCGCGACATCTGCACTGCCACCCGAGCACGCGCGTCGGCCTCCGTGAACCCGCGGTGCTCGACGAGGCGCCGGACGGCCACCTCGACGGGAGCGTCCACGACCACCACGACGTCCAGGCCGTAGAGCGCCCGCCCGCCCTCGTCCAGCAGTGCGATGTCGAAGACTGTGACGGGGCCACTGCCGTCCGCACGACCACCGACCGCATCCGATGCTCCCTCCGAGCGGTCCCCTCTCATCTCGGCAGCGGCGGCGAGCTCGAGCAACAGCGCGCCGATGGCGGGATGGGTCAGCTCCTCGAGGTCGGCTCTCGCCACCGGATCGGAGAAGACGATCGCCGCCAGCGCCGGTCGATCGAGCCGGCCGTCCGGCAGCAACACGCCGGGACCGAAGCGTGCCACCAGCGGAGCGTACGCCGGCGCTCCCGGCTCCACGACCTGCCGGGCGACGAGATCGGCGTCGATGATGACAGCGCCCAGGGCCGCCAGGGCAGCGGCGACGGTCGACTTGCCCGACCCGATCCCCCCTGTCAACCCACAGCGCAGCACCGCCCGAAAAGCTACCGGCCGCGGGGCCGCGGCGGCTTGCCCGGGGCGCACGAGCGCCACCACCCAGAGTCGCCGATATCCGACACAACGCCCGGCCCGTTGACGCTGACCGTGGCACCAAGCGCACTGGGCGTGCCCAAGCTGGAGAAGGGAGCACATCCCGCATGCGGAGGGCATGCGGAGGCCATCCGGCAACGCTATTGTCAGATCGTTGCTCGCCTCTGGAGCAAAATGTCAACCAGTCTCGTCGACCCGTGGCGGTGCCCATGAGCGAGAAGAACTCCGAGCAGCACCGTCAGCAGCTGTTGCAGAGCCTGTTCGGTCTTGACGTCCCCACCGGTCTGAGCAGCAACCTGCTCCGTACGTCCGACGTGGCTGCCCTGTTCCAGGTGTCCGAGCGCACGATCTCCGACTGGGCACGACGGGGACGGATCCCGTCGGTTCGCACGCCCGGCGGTCACCGACGGTACCCGGCAGAGGAGATCCGCCGGATCATGCGCGAGGCCGACTGGGACACATCACCGGCCGACGACACACCCAAGGCCGGCTGAGCCTCCTCTGGACCTGCCGGCGGGCGCCGTCAGGAGGCGTGAGGCCAGCACGTCGTCAGGCCAGCACGTCGTCAGGCCAGCACGGACTCCAGCGCCACCGCCGGCAGCCCGTGTGCCTCGGCCACGGAGCCATACGTGATCTGGCCCTCATGGGTGTTGAGCCCCCTCGCCAGATTGGCGTCACGCCGCAGCGCCTCCCGCCAGCCGAAGTTGGCGATCTCCACGGCGTAGGGCAGCGTGACGTTGGTCAGGGCGAACGTCGACGTGTGCGGCACCGCGCCCGGCATGTTGGCGACGCAGTAGAAGACCGAGTCGTACACCCGGTAGACCGGATCGGCGTGGGTGGTCGGCCGCGAGCTCTCGAAGCAGCCGCCCTGGTCGATCGCGATGTCGACGAGAACCGAACCTGGCTTCATTCGTGAGACCAGCTCGTCGGTGACCAGGGTCGGCGCCTTGGCCCCAGGAACCAGGACCGCACCGATGACGAGGTCGGCGTCGAGGCAGGCTCGTTCGATCTCGTAGGTGTTGGACGCCACGGTCTGCATGTGGCCCTGGTAGATGCGATCGGCCTCTCGCAGCTTGGCGACGTTCCTGTCCAACACGAGCACCTCGGCCTGCATGCCGAGGGCGATCGCCGCTGCGTTCATACCGGACACCCCACCACCGAGCACGACGACCTTGGCGGCGTAGACCCCGGAGACACCGCCCATGAGCACGCCCCGGCCGCCGCCGTCCCGCTGGAGGTGGTGGGCACCGGCCTGCGGAGCCATCCGCCCCGCCACCTCGGACATGGGAGCGAGCAGTGGAAGGCTGTGGTCGGGCAGTTCGACGGTCTCGTAGGCAACGGCAGTGGTACCGGCCGACAGCAGGGCGTCGGTGCACCCGCGAGACGCGGCGAGATGGAGGTACGTGAAGAGGATGAGGTCCTTGCGGAGGCGGTGGTACTCCTCCTCCACGGGCTCCTTCACCTTGAGAACCAGGTCGGCACCGCCCCAGACCTCGTCGGCGTCGTCGATCATCGTCGCCCCCGCAGCCGCGAACTCCTCGTCGGTGATCGAGGATCCGATGCCAGCGCCGCGCTGGACGAGCACCCGGTGACCGCTGCGCGCGAGCTCGTGGACCCCCGCTGGCGTGCAGGCCACCCGGTACTCGTGGTTCTTCACCTCGGTCGGGACGCCGATGTTCATGTGGGACTCAACCCCCTGAGATGGAAGGACGGGAAAGCTTCACGGGCGGATCGGTGCGGTGCACGTCGCCCCGACAGCCGACGATCACGCTACACAGGACGGCGCCGGCGGAGCTGCCGTCGACAAAGTTGCACTTGGTCAGTTGGCCTTCGGTCACTGGAGTCCTCCCGCGTGCGGGCGCATCATTCCACACACAGTCCCTTCGAGGCAACGAATCCTCTGTGGAGAGGTTCGCGGGCGAAGGTTTCCTTGACAACGGCACGGCTCGGCTGCACAATCGTGTGGAGTTCGCGCGCTCGTCCGCCGCGTCCTGGAAGGACCGCACCGTCGTGAGTCGACCTGCGGGCCGCTCGCTTCGAGGGGTTCCGCCCAATCCACGCCCGGCTTCGGGCAGCGAGGCCGTCGGGCTGCTCGGGACCTCGTCCGGCGCATCGCGTCCCCACGGACCCGGCGCAGGCACCAGTGGCGAGGAGCTGAGGACTTCAACCGACCCGGGGATCCGAGATGCCAGCGGCCGGCTCGACGAGCTGTCCAAGCGGATCATCGAGCAGCTCCAACAGGACGGCCGCCGTTCCTATGCCGCGATCGCACGCGCCGTAGGTCTATCGGAAGCTGCGACGCGGATGCGGGTGCAGCGCCTGCTCGAGGAGGGCATCGTCCAGGTAGTCGCCGTCACCCGCGCCGAGGCAGTCGGCTTCCGCCGCCAGGCGATGCTCGGCGTCCGGGTCGAGGGCGACATCCGCTCCGTGGCGCGCGAGCTCGCTACTGTGCCCGAAGCGGAGTACGTGGTCGTCTGTGCCGGGCAGTACGACCTGCTCGTGGAGCTCATCTGCGAGGACGACGAGCACCTCCTGCGAGTGATCGACAATGGCGTGCGATCCATCCCCGGCGTGCACAGCACCGAGACCTTCGTATATCTACGACTCGAGAAGGAGAACTATCAATGGGGGACACGATGATGACACCTGCGCCCGGAGACGAGCCGATCGACACCCAGGCCGACGACACCCACCTGCAGGAGGCCGCCAAGCGCCACCTGTGGATGCACTTCACGAGGATGTCGTCCTACGACAGCCACGACGTCCAGATCATGGTCCGCGGCGACGGTCCGTGGGTCTACGACAGCCGAGGCAAGAAGTACCTCGATGGGCTGTCGGGTCTGTTCGTGGTACAGGCCGGGCACGGTCGCCGCGAACTGGCCGAAGCCGCCTCCCGCCAAGCGGAGACGCTGGCGTACTTCCCGCTGTGGAGCTACGCCCACCCCAACGCCATCGAACTGTCGGAGCGCCTCGCCTCGCTGACGCCCGGAGACCTCAACCGCGTCTTCTTCACGACCGGCGGCGGCGAGGCAGTCGAGTCGGCGTGGAAGTTGGCACGGCAGTACTTCCGATCCCAGGGCGAACCGGGGCGGTACAAGGTCCTGTCACGGAACATCGCATACCACGGCACCACCATGGGCGCCTTGTCGATCACCGGGCTACCCGACATCAAGGAGCCGTTCGAGCCGCTCGTCCCCGGGTCGGTGCGGGTGCAGAACACCAACTTCTACCGCGCTCCAGAGCATGCCGACGACATAGAGGCATTCGGGCAGTGGGCAGCCGAGGACATCGCGACCAGGATAGAGATGGAGGGGCCCTCGTCGGTCGCCGCCATCTTCGTGGAGCCCGTCCAGAACGCCGGCGGCTGCTTCCCGCCGCCTCCAGGATACTTCCAGCGCGTCCGGGAGATCTGCGACCAGTACGGCGTACTGCTCGTCTCCGACGAGGTCATATGCGCCTTCGGGCGTCTCGGGTCGTGGTTCGGCGCCGAGCGCTACGGCTACGTGCCTGACATGATCACGTGCGCCAAGGGACTCACGAGCGGCTACTCGCCACTCGGAGCACTCCTCGTGAGCGACCGGATCATGGAGCCGTTCCTCACCGGCGAGGCATCGTTCAGTCACGGCTTCACCTTCGGTGGCCACCCGGTTTCGACGGCGGTAGCGCTCGCCAACCTCGACCTGTTCGAGAAGGAGGACCTGATCGGCAACGCCAACCGGCGGGCCGCTGACTTCCGGGCTGTGCTGGAAGGGTTGCGGGACCTGCCGATCGTCGGCGACGTTCGCGGCGACGGGTACTTCTACGGGATCGAGATGGTGAAAGACAAAGCAACCAAGGAATCCTTCGACGAAGCCGAGTCGGAACGCCTGCTCCGCGGCTTCCTGTCGCCGGCGCTGTATGACGCAGGGCTGGTGTGCCGGGCCGACGACCGCGGCGATCCCGTTATCCAGTTGGCACCGCCGCTCGTGTGCGAGCAGGAGCACTTCAACTTCATCGGCGACGTCCTGCGCTCCGTGCTCAGCCAAGCGTGGGAGAAGCTCTGATCGCAGGCGACGGCGCCACTTCACCCACTGCCGCCACGGCGCCGGGCACCCCGTCCGGGCGGCTCGTGAACGGGCAGGTCAGCTTCTGGCACGCCGCCCTCGGGCCACCACCTGCCCGTCCGTCGTTGCCGGGACCCACCGAGGCCGACGTCGCCATCGTCGGTGCCGGGTACACCGGGTTGTGGACGGCGTGGGCGCTGCGGCGCGCCCGGCCTGGACTCCGAGTCGTCGTACTCGAGCGCAACCACGTCGGGTACGGCGCGAGCGGTCGCAACGGCGGATGGCTGTCCGGGCTGATGCCCGGCAACGCGCAGGTCATGGCCCGAGGCCCAGCCGGACGCGAAGGGGTCCTCGGCCTCCAAAGGGCTTTGCAGCGTGCCGTCGACGACGTGCTGGCCGTCTGCGCCGAGGAGGGCATCGACGCCGATCAGGCCAAGGGCGGCACCCTGCAGGTGGCGACCACGCCGGCACAGCTCGGCCGCATCCGCGCGCACCTGGCCGCAGAGCGGGAATGGGGCGTCGACCCCGAGGACGCTCGCGAGTTGACCGCCGGCGAGCTCGCCGCGCGAGTGCAGATCGCCGGCGCCCTCGGTGCCGTCCACAGCCCACATTGCGCTCGGGTCCACCCCGTCAAGCTGGTTCGCGGCCTGGCCGACGCCGTCGAACGCCGCGGCGGTGAGATCTTCGAGCGCTCCCCGGTTCTCTCCATCGGCGACCACCGGGTCGAAACGCTGACCGGCACGGTCAGCGCCCGGTGGGTGGTGCGCGCCACGGAGGGCTACACCGCCGGCCTGCCCGGCCTGCGGCGGGCGCTGCTCCCCATGAACAGCTCCATGATCGTCACGGCACCGCTCGGCAACCAGCGTTGGGACGCCATCGGCTGGAAGGACTGCGAGACGATCTCGACCGCGGCGCACGCGTACCTGTACGCGCAGCGCACGGCCGACGGCCGCATAGCGATCGGTGGCAGAGGAGTCCCCTATCGCTGGGCTTCGGGGACGGACCACCGGGGAGCCACCGACGCCTCGACGGTCACCTCATTGACAGAGGCCATCTCGCGGCTCTGGCCGGCGGCGGCCGGTGTGCCAGTCGAGCACGCCTGGTGCGGCGTCCTCGGCGTCGCCCGCGACTGGACCCCGAGCGTGGTGGCGGACAGCGTGTCGGGGCAGGCGTGGGCGGGTGGATACGTCGGCGACGGCGTCGCTGCCTCCCACCTCGCCGGCCTAACCCTCGCCGACCTCATCCTCGGGCAGGACACGCCCCTCACCCGCCTGGCGTGGGTGGGCCATACCTCGCGGCCGTGGGAGCCGGAGCCATTCCGCTGGCTCGGGGCCCACGGGCTCTACGTCATGTACCGGGCGGCTGACAGGGTCGAGGCCGGTGGCCGGGCACGTCCGTCGGCGCTGGCTGCGATTGCCGACAGGATCGCGGGGCGTCCGTAGGAGGCGCCGGCGGGGCCGCCGAGCCGCCTGAGGAGCGGACGTCCCAGCCCGCAGGCACGACCAGCACCGGGCAGCGCGCCCGCTGCAGCACCGCCCGGGACAGGCTGCGCTGCAGCACGCCGATCGGCCGGCGCCGGTGGCGGGATCCGATCACGATCATCGAGGCTTCGGTCGCGGTGGCCTCGCCGACGATCGCCCCTGCCAGTTCCGAGCGGGGAGCCCCCCGGACGGTCGCCTGCGCCCGGATCCCGCCGCGCCGGAGGCGCTCCACGCCGTCGTCGGCGGTGGCGCACGCCTCGGCCATGGACTCCGAGTAGAAACGGCTGCCCCTCACGAAGTCGTACGCCCGCAGGTGCAGGACCATGACCCCGCGGCCGGTCGCGCCGGCCAAGTCGATCGCCGCGTCCACCGCCCCGCGGGCGGCAGGGGAACCGGAGTAGGGCAGCAGCACCGACGACCCGCGGCTGCCGCCGGCTGCCGGGCCGTCGCCGTCGGGTTCGCCGGGCTGCAGGCGTAGGTAGTCGCCGATCTCCTCGAAGAGCGTAGAGGCGCCCGGCGCCCCGCTCAGCGTCCCTGCCATCTCACAGCTTCTCCGGGTACAGCACCGCCCAGAAGAGGAACACAAACAGCAGGATGCTCAAGACGAACGCTGCGATTTCGACGATACTCACCGATCCACCTTCCCTGTTCCTGACAGCTCCTGCGGCTTGTACGCAGGATTCCAACGACTTCTTCTTCAGCCGGACCCGGCTCTACCTGTGCTCAGAGGCGGTCGCACGCCCGGGTGTAGAGCCAGAACAGACCGAAGATCGCCACGACCGACACGATCCCTGCGACCGTTTCCCATGCGTATGCCATCGCTTGCCTCCTTCCCAGCTATCCGTGGGACGCCTCGAGCTTCAAGAGCGCCAGGTTGAGCTCGAGCACGTTGACGTGTGGCGCCCCGTACAAGCCGATGAACCGCCCGGTCACATGGCTCGCCACCAAGGCCCTGACGGTGGCGACAGGCAGGTGGTTGGCGCGGGCGACTCTCGGCACCTGCAGGTAAGCCGCAGCTGGCGAGATGTCGGGGTCGAGCCCGCTGGCCGAGCTCTCCACAAGGTCGGGCGGGACCTGGCTCGCCTTGATGCCCGGGTTCTGCTTCAAGACCGCAGCCAGGTTGGTCCGGATCTCCTTCAGCAGTGCCGGGTTGGTGGGGCCGAAGTTGCTGGCCGCCGACGATGCCGCGTTGTACGGCGTCGGCGAGGTCGCACTTGGGCGGCCCTCGAAGAAGCGGGCCGAGGTGAACTCCTGGCCGATCAGCCGGGAGCCCACCACCTTCCCGTGGTACGTGACGAGGCTGCCGTTGGCCTGGCTGGGGAAGATCGCCGCACCGACGCCGACCATCAACAGGTTGTAGCCGAGTCCGAGCACGACCACCGACAGGAGCACCAACCGCAGGGCGCTCCAGAAGACTCTGAGGTTCATCGGATCTCCTTTCCACTCTTGTACAGGGGCGCTGGTCTCCGGATCCGGAGGCCGGGGCGCGTGTCAGCGGTCGCCACCGAAGACGGGGCTGCCTCGCCCGGGCCACGCACCGAGGCGGTCATCGTGTCGTGGACACCAGGTGCAGCGCGGTCACGATCATGTCGATGACCTTGATGCCTGCAAAGGGCACCACGAGCCCTCCCAGCCCGTAGACCAGCAGGTTCTTGCGGAGGATGCTCGCCGCCGACGTGGCATGGTAGCGAACCCCCCGGAGGGCGAGCGGGATGAGGGCAGGGATGATGAGGGCGTTGAAGATGATCGCCGAGAGGATGGCCGTCTCGGGGGAGGTGAGGCGCATGACGTTGAGCGCGTTCAAGCCGGGGTACGCCACGACGAACATCGCAGGGATGATCGCGAAGTACTTCGCGACATCGTTGACCACCGAGAACGTGGTCAACGCACCCCGGGTTATGAGGATCTGCTTGCCGACCTCGACGATCTCTATGAGCTTGGTCGGGTTGGAGTCGAGATCGATCATGTTGCCGGCTTCGCGAGCGGCCATGGTGCCGGTGTTCATGGCCACGGCTACGTCGGCGTTGGCCAGCGCAGGGGCGTCATTGGTGCCGTCGCCCACCATGCCCACCATGTAGCCCTCCGCCCGGACCGACTTCACGTACTCCATCTTCCGCTCTGGCGTTGCCTCGGCGAGGAAGTCGTCGACGCCTACCTCCCGGGCGATCGCCTCAGCGGTGATCGGATTGTCACCGGTGATCATCACGGTCTTGATGCCCGCAGCCCGCAGCGAGTCGAGCCGCTCCTTGATGCCTGGCTTCACGACATCCTTCAGCTCCACCGCACCCAGTATCCGGCGATCCTCGGCCACCAGCAGCGGGGTGCTGCCCCCTCGCGAGATCCGCTCGACCTCCGAAGCTGTCGCCGGGTCCAGCTCGACCCCGGCCCACCTCGCGATCGAATCGGCTGCGCCCTTGCGTATCTGCCGTCCGCGGAGGTCGACGCCGCTCATGCGGGTCTGTGCGGTGAAGGGGACAAACTCCACGCCCTCGCCATCGAGCGTCTGCTCTGCGAGGTCGAAGCGCTCCTTGGCCAAGAGGACGATCGAGCGGCCCTCCGGGGTCTCGTCGGCGAGGGAGGACAACTGGGCCGCCTCGGCCAGGCGGCGCTCGTCGACCCCGGGTGCCGGCGAGAAGGTGGAGGCCTGACGGGCACCCATCGTCAGGGTGCCGGTCTTGTCGAGCATGATGACGTTGACGTCGCCCGCCGCCTCGACCGCCCGCCCCGACAGGGCGAGAACGTTGCGCTCGAGCAGCCGGTTCATCCCCGAGATACCGATGGCGGACAGCAGCCCGCCGATGGTGGTGGGGATCAACGCGACGAGCAGGGCGATCAGGACCGTCACCGACACCACGGCGTGGGAATAGGTGGAGAACGGCGCGAGGGCGACGACCACCACCAAGAAGATCAGGGTGAGCCCGGCGAGGAGCAGGGCGAGGGCGATCTCGTTTGGTGTCTTCTGGCGTACCCCGGCTTCGATCAAGGTGATCATGCGGTCGAGGAAGGACTCGCCGCGCCCGGCGGTGATCCGCACCGATATCTCGTCGGAGAGCACCGTGGTCCCGCCGGTGACAGCGCTGCGGTCTCCCCCGGACTCGCGGATGACCGGCGCTGACTCGCCGGTGATGGCTGACTCGTCGACCGACGCGATGCCCTCGATCACCTCCCCGTCCCCGGGGATCACCTCACCGGCGGCAACGAGGACGACATCGCCGCGCTGGAGCTGGGTTGCCGACACCCGCTCGACCCCACCGCCGGTCACCCGCCGGGCTTCCGTCTCGGTGCGCGTCCTGCGCAGCTCATCGGCGTGCGCCTGGCCACGGCCCTCGGCC
>JAJZJY010000697.1 GCA_021809885.1 Actinomycetes bacterium | reverse complement strand
GGCCGGGTGGGCCGGCGGGGGCGCTGCTCCTCGAGCGCTCCTTGCACCCGTTCCTGGAGGCGGGCGAGAGCGAGCGAGCGGTTGCGGACCTGGCTGCGGCGTTCGGACGCGGCGACGGAGACGACCGGGCCCAGCTGGTCGACGAGCCGGTCCCGCACGGCGCCGGGGAGCGAGGGCGAGCCGGCGATGTCCCACACCACCTCCGCGCGGGTGTTGGACGTGTTGACGTGCTGGCCGCCGGGGCCGCCGGCGGCGGAGAACCGCCAGGTCAGCTCGGATGGCGGCACGACCACGCCGGGCCCGGCGCGAAGCTCGTCCGGCTCGGCCACGAGGCGATGCTACGCTGGGATACGGTTCCTGGTCGTGGCGCGTCCGCGCCCGCCGGCCCATGGGACCGTTCCCAGCCCCTTGGTGGGCACCATACGACGAAAGAACAGCCGCTGCATGCCAGATAAAGCCGCCACGATAGCGACCTACCGTCTCCACGAGACCGACACCGGCTCGCCGGAGGTGCAGGTCGCCATCCTGAGTGAGCGGATCGCCCACCTGACCGAGCACCTGAAGGTCCACAAGGGCGACCATCACACCCGGAGGGGCCTGATGAAGCTCATCGGGCGCCGCCGGCGCCTCCTGGACTACGTCCGGGACAACGACGTGGAGCGTTACCGCCAGCTGATCGCCAGGCTCGGCCTGCGGCGCTGACGAACGAGGCGGCCCGACCGGGCCGCCTCTTCGCGCTCATCCCGTCCGCCCGGGTCACCTGCGGCGGGCACGATGAACCATCGAGCGGCCGGGAGGCCAGCTGCCAGTCGAGGATCCCCGGGGGCGGACCAGCCGCCGGCCTCGGGGCTCGCCGACTGGGAACTGGCCCCGCCGCTCCCGATGCCCGGGTCTACCGGGCCCCCGAAAGGAGCGTGCCTCATGCCAGGCACCACCACTTCCCCCACTACCCCTTCCCTCACCACCGCTTCGCCCACCACCGTCTCGGGTCCGGTCACCGGTACGACCAAGACGCTCAGCTTCGAGACGGGCCGGCTGGCGCACCAGAGCCAGGGTGCCGTTGTGGCGCGCATCGGCGACACCATGGTGCTCGCCACCGCCAACGCCGCCTCGTCGGTCCGGGAGGGGATCGACTTCTTCCCGCTCACCGTGGACGTCGAGGAGCGCATGTACGCCGCCGGTAGGATCCCCGGTTCGTTCTTCCGGCGGGAGGGGCGGCCGACCGATGCCGCCATCCTCACCGCTCGGCTCATCGACCGGCCGCTGCGCCCGAGCTTCGCCGACGGGTTCCGCAACGAGACCCAGGTGGTGATCACCGTTCTCGGTGCCGACCAGGAGAACCCCCACGACGTGGCGGCGATCAACGCCGCCAGCGCCGCCCTCATGATCTCCGGGATCCCCTTCGAGGGTCCGATCGGTGCTGTGCGCATCGCCTGGACCGCCGAAGGCGAGTGGCTGCCCCACCCGACCTACCAGGAGGGTGACGCCTCGGCCTTCGAGCTGGTCGTCGCCGGCCGCCAGCTGGACAGTGGCGACGTGGCGATCATGATGGTCGAGGCGGGCGGCACCGAGGCCGCCTGGGGCCTGTACCAGGGCGGTGCCCCGAAGGTCACCGAGGAGGCGATCGCCGACGGTCTCGAGGCGGCCAAGACCTGGATTCGCGAGTCGATCGAGTTGCAACGCCGGCTGGTCGAGCAGACCGGCTCCCGCCCCCCTCTGGCGTGGACGCCGCGGCGCGACTACGGCGACGATGTCATGGCTCGCGTCGCCGAGGTCGGCACGGCGCCGATCCGGGCCGTGACCGAGGTCGTCACCAAGGCGGAGCGCTCCGCCGCCACCGAGCGCGCCTTCCAGGAGATCCTCGCCGCGGTCGGCGAGGATCTCGCCGGGAGGGAGGGCGAGGTGAAGGCCGCGGTGCGCTCTCTCACCAAGAAGCTCGTGCGGGAGCGCATCGCCGAGACCGGCCGGCGCATCGACGGCCGGGGACCGACCGACATCCGCCCGCTGTCCGCCGAGGTGCACATCATCCCGACCGCCCACGGCTCCGGCCTGTTCCAGCGTGGAGACACGCAGGTGCTCGACGTCGCGACCCTCGGCATGCCGCGCATGGACCAGCAACTCGACACCCTCGGGATCGACGAGAAGAAGCGCTACATGCACCACTACAACATGCCGCCGTCGGCCAACGGCGAGGTCGGGCGGGTCGGCAGCCCCAAGCGCCGGGAGATCGGCCACGGCCTGCTCGCCGAGCGGGCGTTGCTGCCGGTGGTCCCGAGCGTCGAGGAGTTCCCCTACGCACTGCGCCTCGTGTCGGAGGTGCTGGCGTCCAACGGCTCGACGTCGATGGCATCGGTGTGCGCCTCGACGCTGTCGCTCATGGACGCCGGCGTGCCGGTCAAGGCGCCGGTGGCCGGCATCGCCATGGGCCTCGTGAAGGTGGACGAGCAGTACATCACCCTCACCGACATCCTCGGTGCCGAGGACGCCTTCGGCGACATGGACTTCAAGGTGGCGGGCACGTCGGAGTTCGTCACAGCGCTGCAGCTCGACACCAAGATCGACGGGTTGCCGGCGCACGTTCTCGCCGCCGCGCTGCAACAGGCCCGGCAGGCCCGGCTGACGATCCTCGACGTCATGCACCAGGCGATCGCCGAGCCGCGGTCCGAGGTCGCCGAGACGGCGCCCAAGATCGTCTCACTGGAGATCCCGATCGACAAGATCGGCGAGGTCATCGGCCCCAAGGGCAAGGTCATCAACGCTCTTCAACAGGAGACCGGCGCTGACATCAACGTCGACGACGACGGGCTCATCGGGACGGTCACGATCGGCGGGCGCGACGGCGGCGCTGTCGCCGAGGCCCGCCGGCGCATCGAGCTCATCCTCGACCCGCCCAAGGCGGAGGTCGGCGCCAACTACCGGGGGAGGGTGGTGAACATCACCAAGTTCGGGGCGTTCGTCAACATCCTCCCGGGGCGCGACGGCCTGGTGCACATCTCGAAGCTCGGCCGGGGCAAGCGGATCGACCGGGTGGAGGACGTCGTCGGCCTCGGCGACGAGGTCGAGGTGCGTGTGGACGACATCGACCCGCAGGGCAAGGTGTCGCTCTCGCTCGCCGGCGACGGCCCGTCCCCCGCCGGCGCCGCCGCCGGCGGCCCCACGACCGACGCGGCCGCGATCGCTGGCGGCGGTGCACCTGCCGCCGCGGCCATCTCCTTCGAGGACACGTGGGAGGAGGAGGCGGCCGCCATCTTCGGCGAT
>JAJZJY010000696.1 GCA_021809885.1 Actinomycetes bacterium | reverse complement strand
CGGCATCATTCGCCACACCACCTACCGCACAGTCAACATCGCGGCCGCAACCCGTCAGCTCGCCCGCCAGCCGGACCTCGCGCTCGATCTGCTCGGGATCCCGCCCCTACTTTGCAAATGACCGTGCTGCCGAGTGGCCCTCGAGCACGTCGCCGTCGACGGGGATCTTCTCGCCGGGTCGGACGATCACGACGTCGCCGGGGACGACGTCGTCGATCGCCAGCTCACTTTCGACGCCGTGGCGAACCACCCTGGCGGTACGGGCTTGGAGGCCGAGGAGAGCTCTGATGGCCTCACCAGTCCCGGCCTTGGCCCGGACCTCGAACAGCCGCCCGAGGAGAATGAGGGTCAATATGAAGCCGACTTCCTCGTAGTAGACGCCTCGAACCTTCGCTGGGGCGAACGAGGGGACAATGGTGACGAGCACGCTGTACAGGAACGCCGCGGTCGCGCCCAACGTGACGAGCGAGTTCATGTCTGCGCTGCGATGCGCCAGTCCCAGCCAGCCGCTGCGATGGATCGGCCAGCCGGTGTAGGCGAACACCGGGGCGATGGTGGCCAGGCCGAACCACGGGTCGGTGAGCACCGAAGGCAGCCATCCGACGTGGAAGAAGTCCTCTGCCATCACCGCGAACAGCACTGGGACGGTGAGCACGGCCCCGACGATGACGCGCCGGGAGAGGTCGACGATCTCGGCGCGGTGTTGGGCAGCTTTCTGATCTTCCGCATCGTCGTGCGCCGAGGGACGCGCCGACCCATCGCGCACCACGGGCGGCACGACCACCGGCGCTCCAGCCGTCGACCTCGCTCGGGTGGGGTGGGATCCGCTGTCGATGACGACGGCTCCCACCGGCCCGGCCCCGTCCGATCTCGCCCTGGTCGCATCGAGGTCGATGTGGTCGAGGTCGGCTGCATCGAGATCGGCGACTGCGCCGGTGGACGCATGGGCGTCCGACGTTCCGGCCGCCGCTGTCCGAGCCGGTTCGCCGGCACGGGCACGCTCGACGACCAAGGTGCCGTGGATCATGTTCATCCCGCAGGCGAAGCCGTACTCGCCGGGTGCGTCTGGAACGAGCTCCAGAGTCGCCTCACCGAAGGCAGGGAGCTCCGCAGAGGCACCGAAGTCGGGGAAGACCACCCGCGAGGTGCAGTCTCCCGATTCCTGGCGGTCGAAGACCAGACGCAGCGGCACCCCGGCTTTCGCCCGGATCCGGTTCGGGTTGTAGCCGCCCCGCACCGTCACCCGCACCTCTTGGACCCCTGAGGTCACGGCGGTGTCGGCCGTGGGCTTCGGCCCGAAGAACCACCAGCCGAGCCCTGCGGCAACAAGCACGTCCGCTCCGACCACGCCTACAGCTGCTGGGTCCATCGTCGACTCCTCTCGTGGTGGGGCCGCTGGGCCCCACGACCGGCCTGCGCGTCTGTCGGGTCACTGCACGCTTCGCTCGTCCGGAGGCCTCGGTACGAATTGCCACAGCCTCTCGGTGCATTTGGCTGCGGGGATCTCGAAGGCCAGCGCCGGCCGGCACTGAGCGAGTCGGGCATTTCAGGCCGGGTGGTGCTCGAAACCGGCCAGGGTTGCCTCGCTGGGAGGAGGTCCCGTATGGCGCCCGTCCAATGTTGCTGCTCCACCCTCAGTGCCCGTCCATCCGCCCCATCCCGCGCATCATCAGGGCCATCATCGCCACGCAGGACACGGCGACGAGGATCCATCCGGGGCTGGCGGCTCCCACTGCCACGAGTGCCCCGACGACGACGATCATCGGGATGCAGCAGACGATCATCATCCAGTGGTGGCCGTCGTGGTCCATTCCGCCGTCCGGGCTCCCACCGCGTGTGGTGAGGTCCCCGCTCGCGCTTCGGCTGCGGTCGCGCTCGATCATGAGGAGCTCCCAATCGACTTCGGGATGTGGCCGAACCTGGCGTAGAGGGGGCAGTGGCCGACCGCACCAGTGATCACCATGTCGAGCCCGGCGGCCGCGAGGAGCACTTCGAGCACCGCTGCGAGCGCTGAGCTGGTCGAGGCGAGCAGGATCGCACCGGCGATGACTGCTGCGGCGCCGACGGCGACGCGGCCAACCCGTTCGGGCGGGCTGATGTTGATGCCCGGTCGGCTGTGGCGCTTGGCGCCGGGCCTGTCCAGCTCCGGTGCTGTGTCCGAGGTTCGGGTGGTTGCCATGACCGTTCCTTCCTGCTCGGTGGGTGGCGCGGCGGGCGGTCCGTCGGCTGGTCTGGCGGGTGGCCCGGAACGTGGCCCACGACGTGGTGGACGGGTGCGATCGGGCCGCGTCACAGCCGGACAACCTGTCGGAGGGTGGCGGCGACCTCGTCAAGGAGCTCCTCGCCGTTTGCTTCGGAACGACGGGCGCCGGCCATCACGCAGCGGTGGAGGTGGTCGTTGAGCAATCCGACGGCCACCTCCTGCAGTGCGCGGGTAGCCGAGGCAACCTGGGTAACCACGTCGGGACACCACCGGTCGTCCTCGATCATCTTCTGCAGGCCTCGAACCTGGCCTTCTATCTTGGAAAGCCGTGCGAGATAGTCGTCCTTGCCCGACGCGTAGCCGCGCACCGGACGACTGGTTCTGGAGCTCGGGGCGGGTGGGGTGCAGTCGTGGCTGTGGGTGGCCGCGCTCACTGTCGGGCTCCTGGCATCGGCCGCGTCCCGGGGCGACCACTGCCGAGCACGTCGAGGAGGCGGTGGTACTCGCCGGGGTCGATATCGCCGTGGGCGAGTCGCTCATCGAGTATCCGGCGGGGATCATCGCCTCGGAGTGGATCGGAGCCGTCGGGGCGGTGGAATTTTGCCGTGATCAAGGCGTAAACGGCCCATATGAGCACACCCCAGAACGCGACCATGCCGACCCACATCAGACCTGCCTGCCAGAGCGTCAAATGGCTGCCATACCAGAACATCATCCCGGTCACCTCCCAGCGGCCCGACGAGCCGGCCGCTGAGTCCACTATGGTCCGCTATACCCATAGGGGGTAGTGCCATTCGTCCCGATCCTGCTCGGGACCGAAGGCGGCCCCGAGCGGTCCGACGCCCGTCGCGGTCGCCTCCGCGGTGCCGAAGGGCCGCCGACGGCAGGGGGGATGCCTACACCGGGCAGCCAGGTCCGTTGCCGGGAGATCGGGGATCTGGCTCTGTCACGATGGTCCGACGCCCACCAGGTGGGCGAGGGTGTCCACCGCGTTGACCATCAGGTCCGTCTCGCTGATGAGCACCATGTCCCGGTGGGCCAGCGCCGGATCGCTGCCGTCG
>JAJZJY010000695.1 GCA_021809885.1 Actinomycetes bacterium | reverse complement strand
GGCTGGGGCCGGACGGACGGGCTGCTTATCAGGCGGCCAGTGCGAGCTGAGGCTCGGCGTTTGTTTATGGTTTCCGGCTCTTTAACGTGGTTCCGGAGACCACGGCTCGCTTCTCCCGAGTTGACTACCGAAGTCGAGACCGATCACCCCCGTGTCAAGGTGCCGAGGCTGCTCGCGGCCCGTACGAGACCGTAGGCACCCTCACCTGCGGTCCGCAGGATAGCGCGCCGGGGTGACCGGTGGTCCGGCTCTGCTGGCTTCGGCGCCGCCCCCATGCGAGCCATGCCAGACAGCGCCAACCTGCAAGCCACCCCGACCATCCGGGCCATCGCCGCCTGCTACCGGGCGAACGTCCCGGTTCTCGCCTGGGGTGACCCCGGGTGTCGGCAAGTCCGCCCGGCTCTGCGCCCTCGGACAGCGCTGGGGAGCGCACGTCGAGGTCGTCGTCGGCTCGATCCGGGAGCCGTCGGACTTCCTCGGGATGCCGGTGGTCGGAGCCGACGGCACCACCCGCTTCGCCCCTCCCGCCTGGGCGTCGGCCCTGGCCGGCGCCCCCTCCGGGCTGCTGTTCCTCGACGAGCTGTCCTCCGCCGCCCCGGCGGTGCAGAAGGCGATGCTCCGGGTGCTCCAAGAGCGCGTCGTCGGCGACCTTCGACTGCCCGACAGCGTCGCGATCGTCGCCGCGGCCAACCCGATCTCCACCGCGGTCGACGGCTGGTTCCTCGCCGCCCCGGTCGCCAACCGGCTCGTGCACCTCGAGTGGGAGACCGACCTGGCCCGCTGGGTGGAAGGCTCCACGGTCGGCTTCGACCGCCTCGGCGAGCCCAGCCTGGTCGACCTCCTCGGCGAGCGCTCCGAGGCCCGGCGGGTGGCGGCCCGCACCGCCCTTCTCGCCTTCCTGCGGGTCCGCCCCGACCTGGCCGTCAAGGTCCCCGGCAGCCCCGAGCGGGCCAGCCTCGGATGGCCGTCGCTGCGCTCGTGGACCAACGCCGCCGCGGCCCTCGGCGAGCTCGACCCCGCCGACGAGGACGCCTGGCTGGCGGTCGCCAAAGGGGCCGTCGGCGAAGAGGCCGCCAGCGAGCTGCTCGCCTGGCGGGTCGCCAACGACCTGTACGACCCGGAAGCGGTGCTCGCCGATCCGAAGATCGTCGACTGGACCACCCGGCCGGACCGCATCTGGGCGCTCACCGGAGCGCTCGCCGCTCTCGGCACCACCGGGGGCGCCCGGCGCTGGGCCAAGGCACTCGGCGCGCTCACCGCCTGCGCCGAGGCGAAGCGCCCCGACCTGGCGATACCCGCGGTCCGCAGCCTGCTCGAGCACCGCCCCGAGGGCGCCGACGTGCCGCAGCGGACCGCCGAGGCCTTCCGGGAGCTGTTCGTCGCCACCGGGCGGTGGGCGGCATGAGCGCCTCGCAGCCCCCGCTCGAGCCGCCAGACGGGGCGGTGCTCCGCCTGCCCGGCGGCGGGGCCGGCTGGGGCCGCATCGGAGGACGTTGGGTGAGCCTGGAAGGTTGCACCGGCATCGCCGCCAGGTGGTGCCCGATCCACGGCGGCTGCACCTGCCCCGAAGGCTACGACGCCGACCTCGACTACTACGGCTGCCCGCTGCACTCGGAGAAGAGCAGCCACGCAGAGGAGCTCAGCGATGATTGAGGCCATGTCGGTGAACCAGGGCGTCTGGTACCCATCGGACAACGCAGCCGTCAAGCGGCTGCTGTCTGATCCCGACATGGTGTCGGTCACGGTCACCTACGACGACGGCAGCCAGATCATATTCCGACGGGAAGAAGTTGAGCACTCAGGCGCATCTGCCGGCGCGGAGCGAGCCTGGGTCACCCACGACAGCGACTTGATGGCCCGGGAACGTTGAGCACTGCACGTCCCAGCGCCACCCCCATGGACGACATGGACGAGCTCCGACGCTTCGACGAGGTGCCCCCTGACGGCTTCGACCTGGGCGCCCATGTCGCCCACCGCTACGGGCCACATGTCGCGGTCGGGGTAGCCGACGGGTTCTGCGTGTGGGACTCGCTGGTGACCGGCCAGCCCTACCTACTCCGCTCCCTCGACCTGCTTGACGGCGACGGCGTGAAAGTGGGCCATGTCGGCGTGTCGAAGGCGGGCCGGGTGAAGATCCGCCCGTCCTGCTCGTGCAAGCCGACCGCCGAAGAGGCAATCGCATCCTGGGAGGCGGCGCAGGCGGAGGCCGCCCGTCAGCGGCGCTCGGTGGCGGCGCCTGCCGATCAGGAGCTCGACGAGGCTTGTGCGCCCAGCGACTACGAGCTTCCGGGGATGTGGGAGTACGCCGACTTCACGGGCGGCCGAGACGAGGTTCGCGGCCCCGACTGGAGCCCCGGGAAGGACACCGGGGGTGCTCGATGACCAGGACCGACGGGCCGCAGCCGTACACCGCCACCCACCCGCCGTCGTGGTTCTACCTCGACGCCGATCTCGGGCCCCGATGGACGGTGGTGTGGGTGTGGCCGGAGAAGACGACCGTCGGCGAGGCGCTCGGTCGGCACTGCCCCCACCGTCACCGTTCGATGGCGGCGGCGATCCGATGCGGCACTACACGATGTAAGGAGATGCGATGAGCACGAACCGACGTCAGGAGGTGGAGACGGCCGCCGACGCGATCGCGGACGCCATCGGCGTCGATCCCGAAGACGTGGCGATCGAGCCGGGAGCAGGCGTGGTGACTTTGTCCGTCGCCCAGGCGCGGGCGCTCCTGGACGCCTGCAAGCCGCAGCCTCCTGCCGGCCAGGTTCGTGCGGTCCGCTTCGTCACCTGGCTTGCCAGCTTCGACAACCCGGCCCGATACCAGCAGGTGCCCGACCTCGGAGAGATCATCCAGCGCGCCGCCGAGATCGCCGAGGACCTCGGAGGCGGGCGGTGAGCGCGAACCTGTACGACCACTGTGGGAACGCCGTGCGTGCCGGCGACATCGTCGTGGTCGTCCACGCCGACGCGTCCAGAGGTGCGCAGGCGTCGATGTTCCTGGAGCGGGCCAGCGTGATCGACCTGGGGCGGTCCAGGGCGGTCCTGCGCTTCTGGTCGCGCTCGGGAACCTGGCGGGTCGGTTGCGAGGCGCTGCGGGTGGTCCAGGCGGGGGACGGTCGGGACCTGATGACTCCCAGCCAGGCGTGGGAACGTGACCACCCGTCCGTCGGCACCAAGGAGCTCCGCCCGGGGTGTGCGACAGATTCGTAGGTCCTCGGGTCAGGCTGCGCTCGTCTGAGTGTTGACCCTTGTCCAGACTTGTTCCCATCTACCAC
>JAJZJY010000694.1 GCA_021809885.1 Actinomycetes bacterium | reverse complement strand
CGGCGTGACACGCCCCGAGCCGGCTGCACCGGCGGGCGCCCTCGCCGGAGCACGGGTGCTGGTCACCGGTGCGTCGAGTGGGATCGGCGCGGCGACCGTCCGGCTCCTGGCGGCGGAGGGGGCATACGTCGTGGCCTGCGGGCGTGACCGTGCTGCCCTCGCCGGCCTGGCCGCCGAGACCGGCGCACGGCCCGCACCGGGGGACCTGCTCCAGCCCGCCACCGCCCGCCACACGGTGGCGGCAGCCCTCGCCGAGCTCGGTGGCCTGGACGTCGTGGTGAGCAACGCCGGCGTCGGCTGGGCGGGCCGCTTCGAGGACATGGCATCCGGGGAGATCGACCGCCTCCTGGACGTCAACCTGCGGTCGGCGGCGCACCTGGTGCACGCCGCACTCCCCCACCTCGCCCGCCCGGGTGGCCGCCTCGTACTGGTGGGTTCGATAGCGGGGGCGCTCGGCGTGCCAGGCGAGGCGTGGTACTCGGCGACCAAGGCTGGCCTGCACGGCTTCGCCGAAGCTCTCCGAGCCGAGGTGGCACCCTCCGGCATGGGCGTCACCCTGGTCACCCCAGGGGTCGTCGCCACCCGCTTCTTCGACCGCCGCAACCGCGGGTACGACCGCGTCCGGCCCCGCCCGCTGCCCCCCGAACGCCTCGCCGCCGCCATCCTCACCTGCCTCCTCGACGGCCGTGACGAGGTGATGGTCCCGGGATGGCTGGCCCTGCCCGCCCGCCTCCACGGCGGGCTCCCGGGCCTGTACCGCACCCTGGCCCGGCGGTTGGCCTCCATGCCGGCAGCCCTTCACTCTGCGTAGCATGCGCGGCGTGGCCCGCGTCCTCGCCATCGTCCTCGCCGGGGGGGAGGGGAAGCGGCTCATGCCCCTCACCCTCGACCGCGCCAAGCCGGCGGTGCCCTTCGGGGGGCAGTACCGCCTCATCGACTTCGCCCTCTCCAACCTGGCGAACGGCGGGATCCTCCGGATCGTCGTCCTCACGCAGTACAAGAGCCACAGCCTGGACCTCCACGTCACCCGGACCTGGCGGATGTCCACGCTCCTCGGCAACTACGTGGCGCCGGTACCGGCCCAGATGCGCCGCGGCCGGCAGTGGTTCGCCGGGTCGGCCGACGCCGTCTTCCAGAACCTGAACATCATCGGCGACGAGAAGCCGGAGTACGTGTGCGTCTTCGGCGCCGACCACATCTACCGGATGGACCCCCGCCAGGTGCTCGATGAGCACGTCGCCACCGGCGCCGGCCTCACGGTGGCAGCCATCCGCGTGCCGCGGTGGGAGGCGCACCACTTCGGCGTGATCTCCGTCGGGGAGGGCACGAGGATCGCCCGCTTCGACGAGAAGCCCTCCGACCCGCCGGGCCTCCCCGACGCCCCCGACCAGGTGTTCGCGTCGATGGGCAACTACGTCTTCACGACGGAGGCGCTCATCGACGCGCTCCACGCCGACGCCGCCAACGACCTCTCGCGCCACGACTTCGGGGGTGACATCGTCCCCGCCCTCGTCGCCGCCGGCGACGCCCATGTCTACGACTTCTCGCGCAACGACGTGCCCGGTGCGACCGAGCGTGACCGGGGCTACTGGCGCGACGTCGGGACGCTCGACAGCTACTACGAGGCGAGCATGGACCTCGTGTTGGTCCACCCGGTGTTCAACCTCTACAACCAGCAGTGGCCGATCTACACAGCGGGGGTGCAGCTGCCGCCGGCGAAGTTCGTCTTCGAGGACCACGACCGGCGGGGGCAGGCGTTCGACTCCCTGGTGAGCGCCGGCGTGATCATCGCCGGGGGGACCGTCCGGCGCTCGGTGCTGTCGCCGGGGGTGCGCGTCGAGTCGGGGGCGCTCGTGGAGGACTCGGTGCTGATGGACGGGGTGACGGTCCACCCGGGAGGGGTGGTGCGCCGGGCGATCGTGGACAAGAACGTGGAGGTCGCCGCCGGCTCCGGGCTGGGCGTCGACGCCGACTTCGACCGGTCGCGCTTCGCTGTCTCCGAGCGCGGGGTGGTCGTGGTCGGCAAGGGGGACAAGGTCACCGGGGCGTGAGCGACTCGGACGAAAGTCCACGCCGCCGCCGGGTCACGATCCTCACCAGGGAGTACCCCCCCGACGTCTACGGCGGTGCCGGGGTCCATGTCGCAGAGCTGTCCATGGCACTCACGGCCCACGTCGACGTCGGCGTCGCCTGCTTCGGTCCACCGCGCGACGATCCGCTCGTCGTGGCGACCGCCGAGCCGTGGGAGGCCATCGCCGCCACCCCCGAGGGATCGGCCCTGCGGGCGCTGTCCGCCGACCTCGTGCTCGCCGCAGCCGCCGGCGGGAGCGACGTCGTGCACAGCCACACGTGGTACGCCAACATCGCCGGGGTCCTCGCCAAGCGGCTGTGGGACGTCCCCCATGTCGCGACCTGCCACAGCCTCGAGCCCCTGCGGCCGTGGAAGGCAGAGCAGCTCGGCGGCGGCTACGGGGTGTCCTGCTGGGCCGAACGGGCAGGCCTGCTCGACGCCGACGCCCTCATCGCCGTGTCGGCGGGGATGCGCGACGACGTCCTGGCCGTCTACCCGGAGGTGGACCCGGAACGGGTCCACGTGGTGCACAACGGCATCGACCCCACACGGTGGGCCCCTGACGGGCGCACCGACGCGCTGGAGCGCCTGGGGATCGACGCAGGCCGGCCTTACGTGATGTGGATCGGTCGGGTGACCCGGCAGAAGGGGATAGCCCATCTCCTGGAGGCAGCCCACGCGGTCGACCCGGGCGCCGGCTTCGTCCTCTGCGCCGGAGCGGGCGACACGCCCGAGATCTCCGCCGAGACCGCAGCCGCCGTCGAGCGCCTCCGGGAGGCGCGCTCCGGGGTGCACTGGATCGACGGCATGCTGGCGCAGCCGGACGTCGCCCAGCTGATGAGCCACGCCGCCGTGTTCGTCTGCCCGTCCACGTACGAGCCCTTCGGGTTGATCAACCTCGAGGCGATGGCATGCGAGACGCCGGTGGTCGCCACCGCTGTGGGGGGGATCCCCGAGATCGTCGTCGACGGCGAGACCGGGACCCTCGTCCGCTTCGAGGCCGCCGCCGGCGGCTCCGGCACCCCGCTCGACCCCGGCGGCCTCGCCGCCGGGCTGGCGGCGGCGATCGATGCGGTGCTCGCCGACCCGGCGCGGGGCAGCGCCATGGGACGGGCGGGACGGGCCCGCGTCCTCCGCCACTTCACCTGGGCGGCCGTGGCGGCCCGGACCGCCGCGATCTACGACCTGGTGGCCGGCTGAGCCA
>JAJZJY010000693.1 GCA_021809885.1 Actinomycetes bacterium | reverse complement strand
GCCGGCCCATCGCCCGCCCCGCCGGCGCGGCTGGCCGCCTGGAACCGGCTCACAGGACTCCCTTGGTCGACGGGACCCCGCCGCCCTCCACCCCAACGGCGTCCCGTAGGGCGCGGGCGGTTGCCTTGAAGCTCGCCTCGAGGATGTGGTGGGTGTTCCTCCCTGATCTCAACCTCGAGTGGAGGGTTAGACCTCCAGTGGTGACGAAGGCCCGCCAGAACTCCTCGGCGAGCTGGGGATCGAACCCGGGCTCACCCAGCAGGAACGCCTCCCCCCCAGGGTTGGGGTCGACGTCGTAGACGAGGTAGGGGCGCCCGGAGAGGTCGAGGGACACCTCGACGAGCGCCTCGTCCAGCGGCACGGCCACCGAAGCGAACCGGCGGATGCCGGCCTTGTCGCCGAGCGCCTCGCTCAGGGTCTCGCCGAGCACGATGCCGACGTCCTCCACCGTGTGGTGGGTGTCGACCTCGAGGTCTCCGGAGGCCTCGACACGCAGGTCCCACCCGGCGTGGCGGCCGAGTTGGGCGAGCATGTGGTCGAAGAAGGGGATACCCGTCGCGACCTGCGCGCTGCCCTCGCCGTCGACGGCCAGGTCAACCTCGACGGAGGTCTCACGCGTCGCCCGCGATCGCGCCGCTGCACGGGGCGACGTCACGTGAGGACCTCGGCCAGCGCAGCGAGGAAGCGGTCGTCCTCGGCCGGCGTGCCGACGGTTACCCGCAGGCACCCGTCGAGCCCCGGCCAGGAGGATGTGTCACGCACGAGGACGGAGCGTTCCACCAGCGCCTTCCAGACGTCCAACCCGGCGCGGCCCTCCGGCCGGAACAGGACGAAATTCGCCTGCGACGGCCACACCCGCACCGGCAGCGCCGCCATGGCGGCGACCAGCCGCTCCCGCTCGGCGACGAGGCCGGCGACGCGCTGCTCCATGGCCTGGCGGTGCCGGAGTGCCAACCGGCCGGCGGCCTGCTTGACGGCGTCGAGGTGGTAAGGCAGGGCCACCCGTTCGAGCATGCCGACGACCTCGCCGGGTGCCACGGCGTACCCGAGGCGCAGGGCGGCGAGCGACCAGGTCTTGGAGAAGGTGCGGCACACGACGAGCGGGGTGGCGTCGCCGACGAGACCCAGCGCCGAGGTGGCGGCGAACTGGCCGTAGGCCTCGTCCACGACCAGGATGCCAGGACCGGCCCGCAGCACCGCCTCGACGGTCTCCGGGTCCTCGACGAGTCCCGTCGGGTTGTTGGGGGAGCAGAGGAACGTCACCGCCGGCCTGACCCCCGAGACTGCAGCCGCCGCTGCGGCGGGGTCCAGGCGGAAGTCCCCGGCGCGCTCGGCCTGGACGACGGCGGTCCCGGTGAGGTGGGCGATGTGGGCGTGGAGTGCGTAGGTCGGCTCGAAGGTGAGAGCCCGGCGCCCCGGGCCCCCGTAGGCGAGGCAGAGCGCCTGGAGCACCTCGTTGGAGCCGTTGGCGGCGAAGACCTGGCCTGGTCGCACCCCGTGGAGGTCGGCGATCGCCTCCCGCAACGCCCGGGCAGCGCGCTCCGGGTAGCGGTTCCAGGCGATGCCGGCCATCTCGGCCAGCAGCTCCGCCTGCCACTCGGGGGGAGGCGGGTAGGGCGACTCGTTGGTGTTGAGGCGCACCTCGGCGCCCACCTGGGCGGAGTGGTACCCCTCGCGCATGGCGAGGTCGGCCCGCGGGGCAGGGAGGGAGGGGCCGCCGGGCGCTGGGAGCGGGCTCATCCCCGCCGACCGTCGAGGCGGTAGCGGACCGAGTCGGCGTGCGCCGCCAGGCCTTCCACCTCGGCGAGGGCCACCACGTGGGGAGCGAGGGCGGCGAGGGCGTCGCGGTCGAGGTCGACCACGTGGATGTGCCGGCAGAAGTCGTCGACACGCAGAGCCGAGCCGAAGCGGGCCGAACGCGCCGTCGGCAGCACGTGGCTCGGCCCGGCGGCGTAGTCCCCGACGCTGGCCGGGGCCCACGGGCCGGTGAACACCGCCCCGGCGGAGCGCACGAGGGCCAGGAGCGCCTCTGGGTCGGCGGTCTGCAGCTCCAGGTGCTCGGCGGCGATGGCATTGGCGACCTCCATGGCCGCCTCCGGGCCGTCGACGAGCACGGCGTACCCGCCGCGCCCGAGGGTGGCGGTGACCTCGGCCCGTCGGGGCGACGCCGCCGTGATGGCCTCGACCTCCCGGGTGACATCGTCGGCCACCCGCTCCGACCAGGTGATCAGGTAGGCGAGGCCGTCGGGCCCGTGTTCGGCCTGCACGACGAGGTCGATGGCGGCCCACCTGGGGTCGATCGACCCGTCGGCGACGACCGCCACCTCGGAGGGGCCCGTGAAGGCGGACGGGACGCCGACGGCGCCCTCCTCGGCGACGAGACGCTCGGCGATGGCGACGTAAACATTCCCCGGGCCGACGATGACGTCGACGGGACGCACCGTCTCGGTGCCGTAGGCGAGGGCGGCCACCGCCTGAGCCCCGCCGACGCGGTAGACGTCGTCGAGGCCAGCGACGGCGGCGGCGGCCAGCACCGCCGGGTGGACCTGGCCGCCGGGCCCGGGGGGCGTGACCATGGCTATGTCTCCGACCCCGGCGACTCGTGCGGGCACCGCTGTCATGAGCACCGTGGAGGCGAGCGGCGCCCGCCCTCCGGGCACGTAGACGCCGGCCCGGTCAACCGGCAGTCGGCGCTCCCGGACGTGCAGCCCGCCCGAGCGGTACTCGCCGTCGGCGTGGAGCTGGATGCGGTGGTACGCCTCGATGTTGGAGGCGGCCGCCTCGAGGGCGGTGCGCAGGACCGGCGGCACGGCGTCGACGGCGGCCTCGATCTCGGCGTCGGGGACGCGCAGGTCGGCGACATCGACGCCGTCGAAGCGGCGGGTCAGCTCGCGGAGCGCCGCGTCGCCGCCGGCGCGCACCTCGGCGAGTATCGCCCGCACGGCCTCGGTCGGCCCCTCCCCGCTGAAGGGGGGCGGCGGGAGGCGCGGGCCGAGCGGCCCGGTCTCGCCCCTCAGGTCGAGGCGGGTCAGGAGTGGAGCCATGGGGACAAGAATGGCAGCACCATGAGCGCCCGCGCCGAGCTCAGCTCCCTGTCCACCGCCCTCGACGACCTCGCCGGCCGGCTGCGGGCCATCATCTCCGTGCTCGAGGGTGCTGACCGCGACGCCCTCGAGACCGAGCTGGCCGAGGTAGAGCGCAGCCTCGACACGGCACGCCGGCGCCTGGCCCGGGCGCTCAGCGGCGACCGCCGGGCCCGCCCCTGACGCCGCCGCCAGAC
>JAJZJY010000692.1 GCA_021809885.1 Actinomycetes bacterium | reverse complement strand
CGGGTAAGTTAGGGCGTACTGAAGGTCCGGGATAGTCGATCGGATCGACTCGTCCAGCAGCTTGACGATGGGCTGGAGGTACGGCATCTGGTGCTCGGTCCAGTCGTCGATGCCGGAGTGGCTCGCCAAGGGCTCTGGTGCTTTCGCCCCGCGTCCCCCCTGATTGCCTTCGCCACCGTGTGTCCTCCTCCGACGAGCCGTTGCGCCCGGGCAGCTGGGGTGACCCCCGACGATGGTCGTCGATCCTTCGCGATGGACCGGTCAGACCGACCTCCCAGCCGGTGCCTTTCCCCGCCAGTTCAGTGAGGACGACACGAGCGCCGGCGCCGTGCTGTTCACCAACTACGACGGCCTGACCGTCAGCGTGATACCTGGCTCCGACTTGTCCTGGCTGCGGGGTCGACGGCCGGTCTCCTGACGGGTCGGTGAGAAACGACGGACACCCCGGCGGCCCCCGTTGCCCCCAGGGCGGTCGGCATGGATCGGGCTGTATTGTCCGGTGGTGCCTGTCGAGGGTGTGGACCTGGGCTTGTTGTTCGGGGCGGTCGAGGAGCGGCCGCCGCTCGATGCGGTCGAGGTCATGGCCGGTGAGTTGGAGCGGGTGCTCGGCGCCGGCCACGTCGCGCTGCTGATCGCCGACCTCAGCGGCAGCACGCTCGTGCGGCTGTCGCATGTGACCGGGAGCGCCCAGACCGCAGGCCACAACGAGCGGGGCGAGGCGGTGCCCCTGGCGGGGGTCCACGAGCGGGTCTTTTCGACCCAGCAGGCAGCGGTGGTTGCCGAGGGCGACGCCTGGAGGGTGCTCGTGCCGGTGACCGAGCGCGGTGACGCGATCGGTCTCTTGGAGGTGTCGCTGCCTGCCGAGCCCGATCCCGGGGTCATCGCATCCCTGGTCGCCGCCGGCCACGCCCTCGCCTACGTACTGATCGCAGTCAGACGGCACACGGACCTGTTCGAGTGGGCGCAGCGCGACAGGCCGTTCTCGGTGTCAGCGGAGATCCAACGCCGGCTGCTGCCCTCCGCGTACACCGCCGAGGCCGGGGCGGTCACCGTGGCCGGCTGGCTCGAGCCCTCACACACTGCTGGCGGCGACACCTTCGACTACTCGTTGGACCGCGAGTACCTGTACCTGTCGCTGACCGACGCCATGGGCCACTCCACCCCCGCCGCCCTCCTCGCCACCCTCGCTGTCGGGGTGTTGCGCAACCGGCGCCGGGTGCTGGCCACCCCGGCCGAGCAGGCCGAGGCAGCCGACGCCGAGCTGCGGGCCAACGCCAGCGCCGACCAGTTCGTCACCGGTCTCATCGCCCGGCTCCGCCTGGCTGATGGCGCCTTGGAGGTCGTCAACGCGGGCCACCCCGCCCCATACGTGATCCGCGACGGGCGCCCCCGGGGTCTCGAGTTGTCGATCCACCCGCCGCTGGGTGCAGGACCGGGCGGCTACCGGGCGGACATGGTCACCCTCGAGGCGGGTGACCGGCTGGTGATGGTCACCGACGGCTACCTCGAGCGGCAGGCGGCGCTGGTCGAGATAGAGGCGATCCTCGTGGCCGGCGCCGGTCGCCATCCCCGCCAGGTCGTCCAACAGCTCGCACGCGCCGTGCTGGCCGCAACCGGTGGCCGCCTGCGCGACGACGCCACCGTGCTCTGCGTCGACTTCTACGGGCCGGCCGGCCGCCGCGACGCCACCGGCGGCGCCAGCCAGGCACGCGCTACCCGCCCCTGACCCGCCGGCATCCCCCTCGAGCCGGCAGCTCCACTCCGTGTCACGAGTCCGAGGCTGGGGATCACGACCAGCGCCTGGCAGACTCGTGCAGTCGAGCCCTTCAGGCGGGAGGCAGGTTCGTGGCCGGCAACCTCGGGACTGACAAGGATGTGGAGGCACTGGCCCGGGCGGCTCGCAAGGCGGGATGGCGGGTCGGGATCGACGGCGCGAACCACCTCCGTTGGCAGGGCCCCGACGGCCGGGAGTTCCGTTCCCCCCTGACGGGGGGCCCGTCCGTGCCGCTGCGGGTCAGGCGGAAGCTCGCCAGCCTGGACCCGGCGACGTTTGGGTCGAGCCTTCAACCCGCCGAGCCCCGCCCGGCGCCCGACGTCGCCGCCGAGGTGGAGGCCGCTACGTCGGAGTTGGAGGACCTGATCGACCTGCTCCGTGCGCTCGCTCGTGATGCCGACGCCGAGACGGCAGCCGACCTCATCCGAGACGCCCGGGCGGTCCTCCGTGCCTGCGAGGACGCACTGCGGCTGGGGGTGCGCTCATCCCGGGCAGCGCGATCTGAGGGGTAGCCGGGGAAGGGGCCCTGCCCCCGGTGGTCATGCGGGAGGCCACCGTCCCCGGTGGCCGGAGGACGTGCCCGCCGGTTGCCTGCCCGCCGGCCGCTGGCCCCCGGCGCGGGGACGACCCCCCCGCCGGCGCCGTCCTCGCCGTGCGCTCAGGCCGAGGCCGACGAGCAGCAGGCCCATGCCGGCCACCGGCGCCACCCAGCCGGGCGTGCCCGTGCCCCCGGTGGCCGCCGGGCGGGTGTGCGGCGCCGCCGTCGCAGGGACGGTTGCCTGCGTCGTCGGCGGGACCGTGGAAGGCGTCGTCGTCGTCGGCACGGTGGCCGGCGGGACGCTCGTCGACGAGGCCGCCACCGGGAACGGCGCGTTGACGGTCACCACCGCCGGATGGGGGCAGTGCGGCGTGGGCGTAACCGGGACGAGCGGCGTCGCCGCCGGCGCCGACCCGGCGCCCAGCAGGGTGGTCGGGATGGCGTCGGCCATTGCGGTCTGGCCGGCGGTGTTCGGGTGCAGGTGATCGCCGGAGTCATACGGCGGGTACATCTGGGTGGGGTTGCAGGCGCCGTTGTAGACGTTCGCCACCACCGTCGCCAGGTCGAGCACCACCGGGAACGCCTTGGACGTGAGGATCCAGTGGTTGACCTGCTGGCGGTACTGCTCCATCAGCGGCGTCCAGCCCTCGCTCCCGGCGCGGGGCAGCAGTGTCACCCCGATGACGCCGACGTGGGCGGCCTTGGCCTGGGCGAGGAGGTTGCGGTAGCCGGCGATGACCTGGGCGGCGGTGGCGCCGAACCAGAGGTCGTTGGTCCCGAGCAGCACGACGACGCGGTCCACGCCGGGCAGCTGCAAGGCGGAGGAGATGCGCGTGATGCCGGGTGGCCCGCCGCCCCCGCCCCGGAACTCGTCGCCGGTCGGCGTGGCGATCGGCGTGAGGGTGTTGGCGGTGATGGACTCGTCGACGACCGACACCCGCTGGTCGCTCGGCAGCCGCCGCAGGCGCCC
>JAJZJY010000691.1 GCA_021809885.1 Actinomycetes bacterium | reverse complement strand
CCGGGGTCTTCGCAGAAGGGTTGGGCCGGGCGGCCGGGGCGAGCGTCGCCGCGGAGATCGCCGGTGGTGGCGCCACCCCCTACGACGGGACGGGCTACTGCTTCTTGGAGTTCAACGGGCGACGAGCTGCCGCCCTTGAAGGCCAGTTCTTCGCCAAGCCGAAGCCTGTCCTGCGAATGGCAGAGCCTGACACAGAGACCTACGCCCGCAAGGAAGCCTTCGAAGCCGAGCGGCTGCGGGAGTGGCTGGGGGTGTGAACTGTCGTCTCGCAGCTCGTCGATGAGCAGCGCACGATGGTGACAGATTACCCTGGGAGGGCTCGGCCGGCCCCTTTTCTGGCCACCGGCCGGATCGAACTGCCCTGGCGCAGGGAGCAGTGCCGCCCGAGACAGCCAGGTCGCCAAGCGGCGAGCCCGTTCGAGCCATTGAGCGCGATGGTGCCCACGAAAAAGGGGTGACGACCCGATGCGATACCTCACCCAGTGGTCGTTCGATCCCTTTGTCGTCGTCGCCGCGGTCCTCGTCGCGTGGCACGAAAAGGGCCTGGCCCATCTTGCGCGTCAATCGCGGCCAGCACGCTCGGCGGAGAGGCGCCGACGCTCGCTGCTCTTCTATGGCGGGCTCGCCGTCTTGCTCCTGGCGGTCGCCTCGCCGATCGACTACTGGGCCGACGACTACTTCTTCGTCCACATGATCGAGCACATCTTGATCATGTTTTTCGCCCCTTTCCTGATCGTGGCCGGCGCTCCATGGCTCCCGATCCTCCACGCCCTTCCGGTGAGCGTGCGGCGCCGCGTGGGGCGGGCCGTCCTCCTGGGATCCTGGGCGAGGCCCCTGCGGGCGCTCGGGCGGCTCCTCACGAGCGGCGCCGTCGCCGTCGTGGTGTTCAACGTCGTGATGGTCGCCTGGCACCTACCCGGCCCCTTCGACCTCGCCGAGACCAACCAGGGCGTCCACATCTGGCTCATGCACGCCAGCTTCTTCGTCTCGGGAGTCATCTTCTGGCTCCAGATCATCCCCTCGTACCCACTCAAACCGAAGCTGTCCGCCATGGGGAAGATCGGTGCGTTGGTGTCGACGAACGTCGTCATGTTCGTTCTCGCCATGGCGCTCAGCATCTTCACGTCACATTCGTGGTACTCGGTCTACGACCACGTCCCTGGAGTCTCGTTGTCGCCCTTCGTCGATCAGCAGATCGGGGCGGCCATCCTGTGGATCTGCGGGGACTTCTGGGCGCTCCCGGCCCTCATGTGGGTGATCCGAACGGCGGTCGAAGAGGAGAGTGCGGGGACCGCGCTCGTCGACCGGCTGCTCGTTCACCGGGCTCCGCTCCATTCGGTTCCGAAGATGCCCCGTGCGTAGGGCGCCACGACACAAGCTGGGGTTCAGCCATCTCGGGCGCGGGCCCCGCCAACGGCTCATGGCAACGTCTGGAAGCGACGTCACTGTGATGGCTCCGGCGTGCTCGTTGGTGCACGAGGCGGTCTCTGCCGTCCTCGACGCCGACCATCGATGGTGGTGCCGGCGGCCGTGACTTCCCAGCAGCTCGTCGACGAGGTGACCTCGGTCGGGTGCTCGACCGAGCTGATCGGCGCCGACTCGCGCCAAGCCCAGGCCCGGGCGACGGCGCGGGACGAGACGGGCGATCGGGTCCGGCGGTTGCGGCGGCGCCTCTTCATAGCGGCGGTCTTGTTCATGCCGCTGTGCGACGCTTCCGTCGTCCTATCCGTCGTCCCCACGGTGCGATTCCCCGGCTGGCAGTGGCTGCTCATCGCCTTGGCCGCACCCGTCGTCACCTGGGCGGCCTGGCCGTTCCACCAAGCCGCCTTCCAGCACGCCCTCCACCGCTCGTTCCCGATAGACACGCTCGCGTCCCTGGGCGTCGTCGCGTCGACGGCGTGGTCGATCTTCGCCATGTTCTTCGAGGACACCGCCCGCACGGGCCACTCGGTCGCCTACCTGCTCATCCACGACTCGGGCGGCTCCATCTATCTCGACGTGGCGGCAGGCGTGACCACGTTCCTCCTCGCTGGCCGCTACTTGGAGGCCCGGGCGCGCCAGCGCAGCGGCCGCGCCCGGCGGGCCCTCGCCGAGCTGGGTGCAAAGGAGGTGTGCGTGCTCGACACCCGTGGCGAGGAACGCCTGAGGCCGGTGGCCGAGTTGCGCCCCGGCGACCGCTTCGTCGTCCGGCCCGGCGAGAGAGTGGCTACCGACGGCGTGATCATCGACGGGCGCTCGGCCATCGATCGAAGCCTCGTGACCGGCGAGTCCGAGCCGGTCGACGCCACCCCCGGTGATCCGGTGACCGGTGGGGCGGTGTCGCTCACCGGACACCTCGTCGTTCAAGCAACCAAGGTGGGCGCCGAGACTCAACTCGGTCACATGCTGGCCCTGGTGGAGCAAGCGCAGAACGAACAGGCAACGGTGCAGCGCCTGGCGGACCGGATCTCGGCGGTCTTCGTTCCGGTCGCCGTCTCGCTGGCGCTCGTGACGCTGGCGGGATGGCTCCTCGGCGGCGCCGGCAGCTTCACGGCGTTCAACGCCGCGCTCTCGGTGCTCATCATCGCCTGCCCCTGTGCCCTCGGGCTGGCCACGCCGGCAGCGCTCTTCGTAGCCTCGGGTACCGCTGCCCACCAGGGCATTTTCTTCAAGAACGACCAGGCGCTCGAGGCTTCCCGGCACATCGATACCGTGGTCCTCGACAAGACGGGGACGGTAACCGAGGGCCGCATGGTGGTCGTGGACGACGCTTGCGCTGACGGCGTCGACCGTGCGGAGCTATTCGAGCTCGCCGGCCCTCTCGAGGCGGCATCCGAGCACCCGGTGGCTGCGGCCATCGCCGCCGCCGCCGCCAGCGCCAAGGTGGACCACCTCGCGCCCGTCGGCGCCTTCGTGTCGGTGCCGGGGCTCGGCGTCATCGGGCAGGTCGACGGCCATCGCGTTTCTGTCGGCCGTGTGGCCATCGCCCCGGGTGCCGTTCCCCAAGCGCTGGCGGCACGGTGCACCGAGTGGGAGGGGCTTGGGCGCACCGTCGTCGTCGTCCGTCGAGACGGCGAGGTAGTAGGGCTGATCGCAGTGGCCGACGGCATCCGGCCATCTGCCGCCAGCGCCGTCGCCCAACTGGGGGCGCTGGGCTTGCGCTGCATCCTCCTGTCGGGCGACAACAAGCCCACGGCGCGAGCCGTCGGGGGCGCCGTCGGCATCGACGAGGTGGTGGCCGAGGCGCTGCCGGCCGACAAGGTGGCCATGATCCGCGCCCTCCAAGCGGAGGGCTGCACGGTGGCGATGGTCGG
>JAJZJY010000690.1 GCA_021809885.1 Actinomycetes bacterium | reverse complement strand
CTCTGCGTTACCCCGTCTTCAGGGATGGTGACAACTATGGCGGCACCGGACCGACGGTCGCCGCCATAGCCCCCTCCTGCGCACATATGTGACCATGACCTTGGCCGCCGAGCTGGAGGCGCTCCCCCGGGCCCTGGTGCTCCCACTGGCAAAGCAGGCGAGGGTTGCCTCAGGATGCTGATCGACCTGAGCCGGCTGGCCGAGGACCGGTGTCTTCGGCTTCCCGCACCCCTCGGGCGACAATGGGCACCACCTGCGACAGTTCCGTGTCTGGGAACGAAGTCAGATTGCGCCATGAGATTGAGACGTGGTCGGTACGTGTTCCGTCACAACCCTCTCCCCACGCAGCGAGTTCAGGGCATGGTGCTTCGTGCCCTTAGAGGTCCACGTCGACAACGGTGCATCCGCGGGGCTTCTTTTTGGAATAGCTTGGACCTGATAACTAGTTGGGCCATCCTGGTCCTCACCGAGCCGCCCTGCACAGCGGCACGCGCCACTGCCGCCCTCTCAGCCTGAAGGGGCCCTCCGGCGACCCGGCATGGATCGGCCGAGCTTCAGTGAGCAAGGTTGACGTGCGCTCGGTGATGCTCATCGCGTTCGATGAGGTCGAGGAAGCCGAGGGCGTAGTCGGGGGCGGAGATCGCTCCCCCATCCTCGGGTGAGACCGCGACATCGTTGCCGAGCCGATATCCGCCGCGGCGCTCTCCGGGCGCGAAGGAGCCGAACATCCGTGGCGGGCTGACGAACACCCAGTCGAGCGTCGGCGGGGCCGCTGGGAGGTCTTCCAGGATCAGCGCCGCCCCTGTGAGCACTTCATCCCGTAGCTCAGTAGGGAGATCGGTGGCGTCCTCGACGAACCGCGGAGCCGCGGCGGCGGGTCGGAGCGAGGAGAACCCACCGACGACGAACAACCGAGCGTGCCGCGCGTCGGCGAGCCGTGCGAGCGTGCGATTGACTTCGCGGAAGGAGCTTGCCAGCGCCCCACGCGGTGCGAGCGCGGCCACTACCACGTCGGCACCGGCGACGACCGAGGCGAGTGTCGCCTCGTCCGTGGCGTCGCCTTGGACGTAGTCGACGCCCTCGAGCGGTTCGGCGGGCGCAGACCGACTGAATGCCGTGACGACGTGGCCGCGGGCTGCGGCCTCAGCAACTATGGCCGAGCCGGCGTAACCGGTCCCGCCAATGACGACGATGCGTGACATGGACGCCTTCCTTCTCGGTGCCTCCAGGCGGGGTCGCTCTGGACAGTGGTCACCATAGGAGACCAGAGCTCACTTGAGAACAAGGCACCTTGCGGTAACCTGCCGGGAGTGCCGCCGGCCGATCCGTACAACCCCAACTGCCCGACGCGCCGCATCCTGGACCGCATCGGGGACCGATGGACGGTCCTGATCATCGGGGCCCTCGGCGAGGGGGACGCCCGCTTCTCACAGTTGCGCCGTCGCATAGAGGGCATCTCCCAGAAGATGCTCACCCAGACCCTCCGCGGCCTGGAGCGCGATGGCCTGGTCAGCCGCTCCGTCTACCCCGAGGTACCCGTCCGCGTCGAGTACTCGCTCACCAACGCGGGCCGAACCCTGCTCGGCCCGCTCGGCGCGCTCCGAGACTGGGCGGTCGAGCACCTCGCCGAGGTCTCGGCATCCCAGAACGCCTACGACCGCACAGGGTAGCCCTATCGCCGGGTCTTCGGGCCTGCTGTGCGTCGGCCTCGGCCTACCTGAGCCGGCCAAGGCGTTCCACCGCGTCAACACGAAGGACGATTTTCGAGCCCGGGCCTGCCTCGACCAGGCCGGGTGGCCGACCAGTGGGATCGTACCGACCCACGTGCGCCGGCTGACCGCCGCCGGATGCTTGCTCGTCGGCTGCCCCCCTACAGCTACCGCCTGGTGCCCACCGGCCTCGCCCACCCAGCCCCCGCGCTGGCCCGCTACGCCATCGAGCTGCACCGCTTCGAGCCGGGCCCGCCACCCCTGCGGTCGGGGCCCGGACCTTCGAGACGCGCACCGGCTCCTGGACCTGTACTACGCGGACCGGGTCAGCAAGGACCTCTTCGAGGAGAGGAGCGTCGTCTGTCGCGCGAGATAGAGGCTGTGCGGTCCCAAGCTGGTGAGGCGGAGCGGGTCGACACCGAACGCGCCGAGCTGCTCGAGCGCTTCGAGCTGGTGGTCAAGGTGCTCCAGGAGCTGGCCGTGCCCGGCCGGGAAGGTCCTCATGCTGGGGCACGAGGTCGTGGCGGGTGCCAGCCACCTCGACCACGACGACATGCTGCGTACTGGGGACACGGGGGCTGGCCATGGGACTACTCCCCAGCCCGTTCCAGCCGGGCCCAGGCCGCAGTGCCGTTGTCAGTCTCCAGTGCCACTGCACCTTCTGGGACAGCGCCGGCATCGGAGAATTCCACGCTCCTGGCCAGTACCTCTCGAGCGATCACGTCGGCCTCCGGGCGCAGCTCGTCCAAGCCCCCCAGCGTTAGCGTTATGCGGTCCGATAACTCCAGGCCAGCGTCTCGTCGGAGCGACTGGACCTGGCGGGTCACGTCGCGCAATAGGCCTCTCCTCCTCAGGCCCTCGTCGATGTCGAGGTCCAAGGCGACGGCTGCTCCTCCTTCTCGTGAAACGGCAAAGCCCTCTTTGTTCCTGACCCGGACCTCGATTTCCTCGGCCGATAGTTCGACCGGGCCCCCCGGCAGCCCGAGACGGATGGAACCCTGCCGTTCGAGCTCGTCGGCCAGAGCAGCGGCGTCCGAGCGGGCAAGGGCCGGGCGCAGGTCCTTGACCGCCTCACCGAGCCGAGGGCCCAGGAGGGCGAACTTCGGTACCAGCTCCAAGGACACGAGCTCGCTGACCCGTTCGACCAGGACGACCTCGTCCACGTTCAGCTCTTGGGCCACGAGCGGCCCGAGCAACTGCGCGGCGTCAGGAGGAAGTGCGACCAGGGCACGGCGCAAGGGCTGGCGCACCCTTACTCCCGCCTGGGACCGTGCCGCCCGGCCGAGCGACACCAGACGGCGGGCCAGCACCATGGCAGCTTCGAGCACGGGGTCGACCGCTGTCGGGTCCGCCTGCGGCCACTCGGCCAGGTGAACCGAACCGGCTTCGTCGGCACCGGTGAGCTCCCTCCACATCCTGTCGGCCAAGAAGGGGCAGAAGGGAGCCATTATCAGGGAGATGGTGACCAGGGCCTCGTGCAGTGCGGCGTGGGCGGAGAGAGAACCAACTGCACCGATGGAGGGGTCGGTGCGCCAAAAACGGCGCCGGTTGGCCCGCACGTACCAGTTGGACAACTCCTCCACCAGGG
>JAJZJY010000689.1 GCA_021809885.1 Actinomycetes bacterium | reverse complement strand
CTCGGAAGAGCCGTCTTCTGGCCATCGAAGGTCACCGCCCGACCCGACCGCGAAGGCGTCTGGCATCGGATCACCACTCGCCTGCTCCGGCGACCAGCGGTGACCCTCGGGGTAGGCCTGGTCTTCTTCGGGCTTCTCGCCATCGGCGTCGCCGGCAACAAGCCGTCGGGCTTCGGCGGCAACACCTCGGCCCCGCCCGGGACCAACGCCGCGCTCGGGCAGGCTGCCCTCGTCGCGAACTTCCCCAAGGCCTCCGCCAACCCGACGAACCTGGTCTTCGAGCTGGCGAAGCCAGCGTGGGCCGATCCCGGAGCGCTCGCGGTGCTGCAGTCGCACCTGCGCGCCTCGGGCCAGTTCACCCGGCTGCTCGGGCCGCTCGATCCCAACGGCACCGCGCTCAGCCCGAGCGAGCTCGTCGCCCTCCACCGCCGGCTCGGGCCGCCTGGGTTGCTCCCGGTGGTCCCAGCCGCGGGGACGGGCGTGCCGCTCGACGCCTACGAGGCCTATCGGTCGACGTCACAGCTGGTGAGCGCCAACGGCCGCACGATCCAGTTCGAGGCGACCCTCACCGCCGGCCCACCGACCACCACCCAAGCGATGCTGGCCGTACCCGCGATCCGCTCGGCAGTGACCGACGCTGCTCACGCGGCCGGAGCGCGAGCGAGCGGCGTGGCAGGCGAGGCTGCCGGCATCTACGACGTCAACCAGATCTCCTCCAGCGACCTCTTCCACATCGTGCCGGTCGCGATCCTCTTGATCGGCCTCTTGCTCGTCCTGGTGCTGCGCAGCCTCGTCGCGCCGCTCTACCTGATCGCCAGCGTGGCCATCTCCTACCTGGCCGCGCTCGGTCTCACGGTGCTGCTGTTCGTCGAGATCGGCGGCCAGAGCGGCCTGGTGTTCATCCTGCCGTTCTTGATGTTCATCTTCCTCCTCGCCCTCGGCGAGGACTACAACATCTTGGTCATGACCCGGATCAGGGAAGAGGCGCATCACCTTCCCCTCCGCCAAGCGATCGCCAAGGCGATCGGCGCGACGGGCCCGACGGTGACCTCTGCCGGCCTCGTCCTCGCCGGTACCTTCGCGGTGCTGGTGATCGTCTCAGGCGGTGGCGCCAACGCCAGCCAGTTCCAAGCGATCGGTGCCGGGCTCGCCCTCGGCATCCTGATGGACACCTTCCTCGTCCGAACCGTCATGGTCCCCTCGGTGGTGGCGATCCTCGGCCGCTACAACTGGTGGCCGTCAGTCCTTTCCTCGAACGACGACCCGGGCGCGACGGGAGAGGCCCCTTCCGACACCGATGTCCAACATGACGCCGCAGACCGTGCCATCACATAAGCGGTACACCTTTTTTCCTCCTGACGATTGGTGCCGAGGGGATAGAGGCTGAAGGCGAGGAGAACGTAGAGCGGCCCGGCGCTCGGGTCGGTGGCATGCCCGGCGAGAATGCCGCCAAAGTTCTGGCCGACGACCCAGAAGAGGGCCGAGGTGACGATCGCCGCCCAGAGGGCAGCCTTCACTTGATGGCCACGTAGGACGAGGACTCCGATCGTCACCTCCACGAGCGCGAGGACCAAGACGAGGGGGCTCCCGATGGAGCTGATGGCCGTCGTCGCCACCTTGTCCAGGTGGACCAGCCAGGTTGGCTCGCCCGGCTCGTTCATGGAAACGATGACCGTCATGACGCTGCTCGGCGAAAGACCAGGGGCGGGACGTAGCTGCTCGATCGACATGCCGAACCAGAGCGCCGCCCACAGGACCCGGGTGCCCCGCGCACCGAGCGGGCCGGCGCTCGCAACGCTCGTTCGCCCCGGCCGTCCACTCGGCCAAAGGACGAGGCCGACCAGCCCGTAGATGAGCACCGGACCGGGGAACCCCGCCAGCGGCGAGCCCATGATGGGGGTGAGCAGGCCGCCCAGCCCTTCGCCGACCACCCACACGCCGAGGACCCAGGCGAAGGACAGCAACAGCGCAGGCTTCACGCTGCGGCGGAAGAGCAGACCGACGCCGACGGCCAGCTGGGTGATGGCGAACAGGGTGTTCCAGGCGGCGGCGTGGGGAACGAGGAGCTCGGTGATCTTCTCGATCGTCACCGCAATGACATGAGGCTGGAACATGTCGTTCATCGCCAGGAGGTTGGCGACGAACTCTCGCGAGAACATGTAGGGCTGGAACTGGAGGCCGGCATCGAGGAGCCAGATCAGCCCGAGGACCACCTGGAGCCGCCGCTGGGTGAGCAGGCGCCGGGTGCCACTCGCTTCGACCGCGCCGTCGCTGTGTGCCTGAGCCGACCGTGACCCATCGACCTCGGGGCTCGTGCTCCGGCGCGCACGCGACAGTCCGACCTGCATTCTACGACACTACATAGTAGCTCGGGGGTGCCGTCATCTCGGCTGCCTGGGCCAAGAGGCGCGCGAGACCGCTGGCGAGCCGGTCGTCACGATCACGAGCCTGGGCGAGCCACGACCTCGACGAACGGCCGGATGATCGCAGGCACCCGGGGCGGGTCGAAACGCTCCTGGTGGTCGAGGTGAAAGCCGGCTCGCTCGATGGCAGCCACCGTGTCGCGGTTGGGGTGGCATCCGGCCCCGACAAGGCGCCAGAGCGGAGTCACTCGATCCTGCCAGCGCGCCCGGCGGCCGTCGCCCCGCACGTGCTCGAGCACGAGCAGCTGCCCGCCGGGCCGCAGCACCCGGCGCAGCTCGGCCAAGGTGGCGTCGGGATCGCCCACCGAGCACAGCACCAGGGTGCAGACCACGGTGTCGACGCTGGCGTCGGGGAGCCCCAGATGCTCGGCGGGCGCGTCGGACACCTCGACGGGCACGGTGGCTCGCCCCAGCCGGAACCTGAGGCGGGCCCGCATGGCGGGGTCGGGCTCTGCTGCCACCACCCGTTCGACACCGCGGTAGTGAGCTAGGTTCGCTCCCGTGCCTGCGCCGACCTCGAGCACCTGGCCGGTCGCTCGAGCGACCAAGTCAGCTCGACGCTTGCCGAGCCAGGTGCGCTCCGCCCCGGCGTTCAGGCGGTCGTAGACAGCGGCGAAGACACGATGCCCCTTGGCGTTCATAGAGGGCCGCCTGGCTCGGACTCCGGTCGCACGGTCGGCGTTGCAGCCCAGCTCGGCGCCGCGCTCGGGATCTGGCTCACCACCCTGCCGCCTTGGCCTTGGCGATGAGCTGGTCCAAGAGGGCGGCGGTGACCGGGCCGATCACCTTGTCGAAGATCACTCCGTTGGGCGCTATGAGGTACTTCTCGGGTGGGTTGTCGACCCCGTAGTCGAGGGCGATCCGGCCCCCCGGATCTTGG
>JAJZJY010000688.1 GCA_021809885.1 Actinomycetes bacterium | reverse complement strand
CTCGCGCGCGCACACGACCTGCCGGTGCTGCTCGTCGCCGACATCGACCGCGGCGGCGTTTTCGGATCGCTGTTCGGCACGCTCGCGCTGCTCGAGCCTGACGACCAGGCGCATATCGCCGGTTTCGTGATCAACAAGTTCCGCGGCGACTCCTCGATCCTCGCGCCCGGGCTCACACAGCTAAAGGAGCTGACCGGGCGTGCCACGCTCGGGGTGCTGCCTTGGCTGGAGGGCATGTGGATGGACGCCGAGGACTCGCAGGCGCTCGATGCGACCCTGCCCGAGACGCCGGCTCTCGGCGGCGACACGCTGGAGGTCGCCATCGTGCGCCTGCGCTGGATGAGCAACTTCACCGACATCGACGCGCTCGCCTGCGAGCCCGGCGTGCGCGTGCGCTTCACCCGCTCCGCGGCCGACGTCGAGCGCGTCCTGCGGGTGGCTGCCGGTGTCGTTCTCGCATGCGAGGTCACCGGGGGCCGCCGCGTCCGCCGGCGAGGAGGGCGCCTCGGGATCGAGGCGACCTGGGGCGGGCCGGTGCCGGAGTAGGGTCCAGCGGGCATGAGCGCCGTTGCCGACCCCAGGCCGGATGACGAGTCGGCCCGTGTGGGGATCCCCGCCGCCCGACGCCCGGGGATGCGGCCGGAGGCACCCTGGGACGATCCGGCGCTGGGCGACATCATCGTCCCCGCCGGCGAGCTGCAGGACCGCATCGCCGTCCTCGGCGCGGCGATCACGGCCGACTACGCCCGCCGGCCACCCCTGCTGGTCGGCGTCCTCAAGGGAGCGTGCATCTTCCTGTCGGACCTGGCGCGCGCCATCGCCCTCCCTGTGGAGATGGACTTCATGGCCGTGTCCTCCTACGGCACGGCGACGCGCACGAGCGGGGTCGTCCGGATCGTGAAGGACCTGGACCTTGACCTGTCGGGGCGGCACGTGCTCATCGTCGAGGACATCGTGGACTCCGGCCTCACGCTGTCGTTCCTGCGGCGCAACCTGGCGGCTCGTCACCCCGCATCGCTGTCGGTCTGCGCCCTGCTCGTCAAGGAAGGCCTGCAGTCGACACCGCTCGACCTGTCCTACGAAGGGTTCCGGATCCCGCCCGAATTCGTCGTCGGCTACGGCCTGGACGTCGCCGAGCGTTACCGCAACCTGCCATTCATCTGCGAGTACCTGGAGGGCGAGCCGCCCGATGTGGCGGCCCCGTCGTGACCGCAGGGGCGCCCCTCGGCGCTGCCGGCGACGGCGGCGACGCTGAAGTGCTCCGCGCCCTCGACCCTGCGGCCGGGGCGCTCGACGTGGAGCGCATCGCCAGCGCCGTGCGTGAGATCCTCGTCGCCATCGGCGAGGACCCCGACCGCGACGGCCTGCGTGACACGCCGCTGCGGATGGCCCGGATGTACGCCGAGGTCTTCGCCGGTCTCCACGACCAGCCCGCCCGCCACCTGTCGGTGACATTCCAGGCCGACCACGACGAGATGGTGATGGTCAAGGACATCCCTGTGTACAGCATGTGCGAGCACCACCTGCTGCCGTGGTTCGGGCAGGCACACGTGGCGTACATCCCCAACGAGGACGGGCGCATCACCGGTCTCTCCAAGCTCGCCCGCCTCGTGGACGGGTTCGCCCGCCGGCCCCAGGTGCAGGAGCGGCTCACGACGCAGGTGGCCGACGCCATCGGGGCGGGGCTCGACCCCCGGGCGGTGCTCGTCGTGGTGGAGGCCGAGCACATGTGCATGTCGATGCGCGGCGTTCAGAAGCCCGGGGCCCGGACGGTCACCTCGGCCGTTCGGGGTCTGTTCCGGCGCAACGTGGCGTCTCGAAGCGAGGCGTTGAGCTTCATCAACCGGGGACGATGACGTCGGCCGCCCCTGCCGCACGCCTCCGTCGACCGATACCCTCTTCCCGATGACCCTGGTCATGGGCGTCCTCAACGTGACGCCGGACTCCTTCTCCGACGGGGGGCGCTGGCTCGATCACCAGCGCGCCGCCGAGCACGGGCTGCGGCTGGTCACCGAGGGCGCCGACGTCGTCGACGTCGGAGGGGAGTCCACCCGGCCGGGCGCGCGCCCCGTGCCGGAGGACGAGGAGCGGCGGCGCATCCTGCCCGTCGTGGCCGCTCTCGCCCCCCACGTCCGCGTGTCGGTCGACACCCGCAAGGCGGCGGTGGCCGAGGCGGCCGTCGAAGCGGGCGCCACCATCGTGAACGACGTCTCCGCCCGGCTGGGGCCGGTGGCGGCGGCCGCCGGTGCCGGCTGGGTGGCGATGCACCTGCCGGCGGACCCCTCCGTGATGGCCGAGTACGCCTGCAGCTACCACGGTGACGTCGTCGCCGATGTGACGGCGTACCTCACGGCCAGGGCCGAGGAGGCCTGGGCAGCGGGAGTGGGCGAGGTGTGGATCGACCCCGGCATCGGGTTCGGCAAGACCGCCGCCCACAACCTCCGCCTCCTGCGCCATCTCGACCAGCTGGTGGCGACGGGGTGGCCGGTGGCGATCGGCACCAGCCGCAAGAGCTTCCTAGGCCCCTTGTCGGTCCGCCAGGGCGAGCCGCCCGCCCCGCCGGCGGAGCGCCTGGAGGCGTCGGTGGCGACGGCCGCCTGGGCGGCCCTCCAGGGCGCTGCGATGGTGCGCGTGCACGATGTGGCGGCCACGGTGCAGGCCATCCGGCTGGTGCGCCCCGCCGTCTCGGCCACCGGCGCACCGGGGAGCGCGGCATGAGGGGTAAGTGGGCGCAGGGCATCCCCCCTCGGTTCTTCGAGTGGATCATCAAGGGGGGCCTGGCGGTGAGCGAGCGGCCGGGCGGCTATGCCCGCAACCACCGCAAGGTCCGCCGCCACGAGGAGTTGCTCTGGTTGCGCAACCAGGGCTTCACCCGGATCGTCTCGCTCCTGCCGTCCCCCCACAACCTGCACGCATACGACGAGCACGAGATCCCCGCCACGCACCTGCCGTTCGGCCCGCACGACGAGCCCTCCGCCGTCCTGCCCGAGCTGTACGGCCGGCTCAGGGGCTGGCTCGCTGACGGCGAACGGGTACTGGTCCACCAGGAGGAGCTGAACGACCGGCTGATGGGTGTGGTGGCCGGGTACCTGCGGTGGTCGGGGATGATCTCCGACAGCGCCCAGGCCATCGCGGTGGTCGAGCGCATCCTGCGCCGGCAGATGGGCTCCGACGGCCGGCTGATCGTGGCCGCGGCCCCCACTCTCGAAGGACACGCCCCTGAGCCCCTCACCAACTGACCCGGCGGTCGGCAGCGGATGCCGTGACCGCATCGAGCTGCGCGGGCTGCGCGCCATGGGCACCC
>JAJZJY010000687.1 GCA_021809885.1 Actinomycetes bacterium | reverse complement strand
CGTGACCGGTGATCAGGCCCCGGAAGCCCCGTCCGTGAGGGCGGGGAGGTTCACCAAGACGGACCAAAGCAGCACCACTGAGCTGCCGCTCTCGCCTAGTGTTGGCCCATTACCGGTGTCACATACTAGGGAGACAGAGACAGCTTGCTCACGGCCGGATACATCGTCATCGGGTTCCTCGCCGCGCTCGACGTTCTTTGGGCGGCGGAGCTTGCCCTGCGTCTTCGGCGCCGATCACGTCGGGGCGTTTCGGTCCGGCTGGTGTTGGGCGGGCTACGAGAAGCCTTCGCCACGGTTCGAGCTTCGCGCCCCTCCCCTCCCCTCCCAAACGGCAACCCGCCGCGTCGGTTCGGCTCCTTGGCGGGGCGTGTCCAAGATGCCCTGTTCAGCTACCGGCTCGCGACCCGTCGCGACCTCCTCGCCGAGCTCCTCCACCATGAACGGTTCGAGGCACAGCGCCCGGCGCTGATGAGCCAACAGATGCCCGGGGCGCGCCCACGACACGAGCCGATCCGCGCCCTCAGGCGCGCCCGCCTTGTGATCTGCTCCGATGGCAGTGTGACCCTTGCTGGGTGGTATTCCGGCATCCCCTGCGGCATCACCGATCGGGCCAAGATCTGGCTTGGCGAGGAGGTCTGGCCCCTCGATGCGGTGTCGCGCAGCGAGGACTTCCATGCCTATGGCACCGACGGCGTGACTCACCACGAGAAGAACGGGTGCCTGCTCGTCGTCGCCAGTCGCCTGGCCAGTCGTCCACACATCGCCGCCCGCCCATTCGCCTTCATCGAGACGCTACGCGCCGACTGGATGCTGCGCAGCTCGCCGGCGGCGTCCTGCGCGTTCGCCCGCCACCTGTTGATCGCACCGCTACAGATGCTCTGCGTCCCGTTCCGAGCGACCGCCCTATGGGTTGACCGAAGGATCCATCAGCGCATCCTTAGGCGGCGCGGGGTGTGCCTCAGCTGCGCCGACACCCTGGTCGAGCTCGGCTGGGAACACCGCTCATGGCTTGATGGTCCACCACCTTCCCATGTCGTGGCAGTGGACCTCGAGGTCGATCTCTCGGGCACCGTCATCCGTTTAGCGGACTCCTACCTCGCCCGTCATCAAAGTGTCATGCGCGTCCACGTCCCTGGGCGTTTTCTCGACGCTCATAGCCTCCACGCGGGTGAGTTAGCGGCGAAGCTCGGCACTGAAGTTGTGCGGGCCCGCGTCGATGCGCAACAACATGTCCGGGACCTGTGGTATCAGACGGGGCGCGACGACCCATTCGGCGGGCGACACGTCGCTGCTCTACGCCAGGCGCTGCGACGCTTCAAGTGCTACCGGCAACTGCCCATCCGCGGCGGAGACGCTTCGACAGCAAGGGCCAGCGTCGATGCGCCGGTCAAAAAGGCTGTCTAGGCCTCCAAGTCCTGGGATCTCTGGGCCACGGTTGAATCCTCCCCACGGTGAAAGCCGGGGGATTCCCGCCCCACACCCCATTCCGGCGACCGGCCCATCTGGAGACCAGGAAAGGTACTGGTCATGACGACGACGATGTCCAGAACGGACCGTAGCACCGAGTTGGCAAGCAGCTTGGCCTCGCTACTCGCCGAGCAGCTACTCGGCGACCGCACGGCAAATGAGTTCGCTGTTGAGCGCCTCTACCAGAACTTCACTGCAGTCGAGGTCATCTCAGCGAGCGCTCTGTTCATTCGATCTGCTCTCTTCGAGCTTGGCATCGACCGCTCGTCCAAGCGCCAGCTCGGGCGTTTCTTGCGGAGCGTCGCAGCGATCGATCTGGCGACCCCGCTCGGGGACGCGCGCTGCCAGGCGCTGATCGACATCCTGGCCGGCCCGCTCACCTTTATCGCCCCTTACTGCCCAGGCGGCGACCTTGTCGGGTTCGCCGACGGTTTTGTCCTGCTCGCCAGCGCCATCTCAGCGATCCTCCTTGAACGCCTCGGCCGGGGAATCGAGGACCTCGGGGCTCTGCTCGCCACCAGCTGGCTTCCCTACGGCGACCCGCTTGCGGTCCCGACGCTGAGCGCCCTTGACCTCGAGATCCGTTTCGCCGATCTCACCGCCTTCTCCATAGTCACAGATGGCTCCCTCTTCGCCGGAACGGCGATCGCCGCCTGAGACCGCCTGTGTGGGCATCGATAAGTACCGGGGCACGGGTCGCTGGACGCTCTGCCCCCGCCTCCCACACCGGTGTTACCCCTGTCGGTACGATGGAACTTGATGGTCGACGGTGACACCGACGCTTCATGACAGGCCAAAGCGTTGCTCGGCCATACGCGCCCGGCCATCGGCCCACGCCGTGGCGCGCACGTTCACGGGGGCTTAGCGATGGAGGATGCGGTGCACAACATGGCGAAGGCAGGCCGGCGTTGAGTCGCGCAGACTTGGTCGACCGCGACGGTCGGGTCGTCCACCCAGAAGACCGGGTCACGGTCATCGAGGTCAACGGGAGGGCGGGGTCAAAGTCCTGGATGCTTTCGTTGACCGGCGTGGTGGAACGCATCGACAGCGGACGAGCGCTCGTGCGCTTCCCGGGGTCGGGTGGCAGCCGACTCGTCGCCACCAAGGTTCTTCGCGTCGCTGCCTGATCGCCTGGTCCGCCGCCGGGTCTTGGCAGGAGAGACGGTTCTCCCGCTAAGGGGGGCGGCTGTGGCTACCGCTGGACGCTCCGGATCGCGCCCCCCGGCCTCACGCCACGGGGATCGAGACGCTCGCCACGGCGGTGGCGCCGAGCGCGTCGGTGACTTGCACGGTGATGGGTGGGACGGGGTCGTCGGCGGCGGTGCCGAGAATCGCTCCTGCCGTCGTGAACATGAGTCCCCAGGGGAGGTGGCCACTCACGATGCGCCACGTGTAGGGGGGAGTGCCGTTGATGGCCTGGAGCTGCTGGAAATAAAGCACACCTGGGAGTACCTGCGGGAGCCAGTGAGTGAGAACGGTGAGGCTCGAAGGTGTTGGAGAGCTCGGGCCCGGCGGCGCTGGCGAGGTTGTGCTCGTGGGTGAAGGCCCCTGAGTGGGCGCGGGCTTCGTGGCTGGCTTGCTCACCGCCGGCAACTCGACGCCGCCAGCACGCGCGAATACCGCCACATGCCGCACGACGCGCCCGCCGGTATTGAACGCCACGAGCGTGACAACCTGGCGGGGCACGACGGTGGCGCCGCGCTCGCTCGCCTGCACGAGCCCACCGACACATCGCACTGGCCTAGGAAATCCCGCCAGCGGCGGTGAGGCGGCGAGCAGGCAGTGAGCAGCTCCCCTCACGCTCACGCGAAGCGCGATCTGCCCGCCACGCAGAGGGAGCACAT
>JAJZJY010000686.1 GCA_021809885.1 Actinomycetes bacterium | reverse complement strand
CCCGTCGGCGCTCTCCTCGACCGCCACCACGGCCACGCCCGGGCCGTGATGATGGTCGCCAACCTCGGCCAGGCCGCCGCCGTGGCGGCCGTGCCGGCCGCCGCGGCCGCCGGGGTGCTCACCGTCCCGCTCCTGCTGGCCGCCGCGGCCACCGTCGGGCTGTTCACCGTATGGTTCCAAGCCGGCTACAGCCCGTACCTGCGCGGCCTGGTCGACGGTGACGACTACCTGGCGGTCACCAGCACCACCCGCGGCGCGCAAGACGTGGCCCGCCTTGCCGGCCCGACCCTCGCCGGGGTCCTGGTCGAAGCGGTCGGCGCCGCCGCCACCGTCGTCTCCGACGCCGCCAGCTTCCTGGTCTCCTTCGCCTCCCTCGCCGCCGCTCCCGCTGCACGCCCGGCGCCGACCGCCGCCCCCGCGGAGTCACTCGCGGCGCAGATGAGAGCAGGTCTCCGGCACCTCTGCGCCAGCCCACTGCTGCGCACCCTCGCCTGGGCGACGGCCAGCATCAACCTGTTCCTCACCGCCATGGGCGCCATCGAGATCGTGTTCTTGGTCCGCAACCTGCACACCCCCGCCGGCTGGATCGGCGTGCTCGTCGCCCTCGGCGGACTCGGCGGCATCGCCGGCTCCATCCTCGCCACCCGGCTCGAACGACGCTACGGCCTCGGGCGCCTGGCACGCACCGCCATCGCCGTCACCGCCCCCGCCGCCCTGCTCATGCCCGCCGCCAGCCCCGGCCCCGGCCTCATCCTCTTCGCGCTCGCCGGGCCCCCCACCAGCCTCGGCATCGCCGTCGCCAGCATCAGCTTCACCACCCTCCGACTCCAACACTGCCCCGGCCAACTCCTCGCCCGGGTCTCCACCACCACCCGCACCCTCACCGCCGCCACCATCCCTCTCGGCGCCCTCCTCGGCGGAGCCCTCGGCCAACTCCTCGGCAACCGCACCACCCTCCTCCTACTCGCTGCCAGCTACGTCACCTTCGGACTCCTCCTCCTCGCCACCCCCAGCCTGAAAGAGCTACCAAGCGACCGCCACGAAGACCAAGCGGCCACCCAGCCGACACGAGCCCAGAACGACACCACACCTACCATCCGGCCAGCCGACACCCCGCATTCGTAATCGGCGTTGCTCCGACCTCGGGACAACGCCGGTTGTTCCGACGTCATGATTGTTCCGATGTGAGCGTGCCTGGGATTGCCGGGTAGGGCGATCGCGGGCCGGCAGGTCGGAACAATCGTGCTGGACGGATGCTCGAGGATGTCCCGCTGTTCGTGGAACTTGAGGTGGCGACCTCGCGATGAATCATACGTTCAGGCTGTGACAGTCATGACTGGCTCGGGGCCGGTTCTTGGGGCCGGTTCTTGGATCGGTGGCACCGGCGGTCGAGTGGCGGAGCGCTCGGCGGGAACGATGTCGTCCACGGCGACAGCCTCATAGCAGTGGGGGCACGGGCCTCCCGGTCCAAGGCGACGGCACCACAGGTTGCATTCGGGGCATCTTTGCTCGCCTATGTAGCGGGTGTCGCAGGCCGGGCAGGCGTAGACGGTGTCGGCGCGAACTGTGACCGTGGGGGTGGTGGGGATGGCTCTGGCGGCTCGCCAGGCCCGTTGGCGGCAGGTGGTCGAGCACCATTGCTTGTCGGCTCGACCGGTGATCTCGGCGCCGCAGATGGCGCAGCGCGACCCGCTAGCCGTCGCGTAGTCGTCGCGCACGGGGTTCACGCGCTGACCGCCGGCCGGTCTTGGTCGACGCTGGCGATGGTTGCGGCGAGGGCGATGGCCAGGCCAGGTAGTTGGCTGTAGCCCTTGATGCGACGGAACTGGCCCTGAGCGGCGCACATGCCTGCCGCCGCCCACCGCAGGCGCATGTCACCGTCGCGCCAGCGTTTGACGTTGCGGGAGTGGTTGCGCACGATCTCGTTCATCGACTCGACTGGATTTGTGGTGGCGAGCGTCTTCAGCAGCGTTCCGGTCACGCCGAGGCGGGTGACGGTGAACATGTCTGCCAGGCCTTCACGTAGTGATCCCGCGGCGTCGGGGTTGAGCTTGTCGAGCTGTCGGGCCAGGGCCTCGAGGTCGGAGCGGCCTTCGTCGGCGTCGGGGTTCTTCCACGCTCGGCGCATCTTGCGCAGCACCCAGGCCCGCTCCACCTCGGGCAGGTGATCGGCGACGTTCCGCTCTTTGTGGAGTCGGCAACGCTGGATGACCGCGTGGGTGCCGAACACGTCTTTGACGGCCCTGGCCAGGGCTTTGCCGCCGTCGAGGACGAAGAGGATGCCGCTGGTGGCGTCGACTCCCCGGTCGCGCAACCCCGTGACCAGGCCGCGGACGACCGCCGCGTTGTCCGTGGAGCCCTCCACCACCCCCAGAGGCACCTTGGTCCCGTCCGCGGTGACTCCGAGCGCGCCGACCATGACATGGCCGGCGAAGTCGAAACCGTCGATGAAGCACACCAGCCAGCGACGATCCGACAGGTCACGGGAGCGGAACTCGCCCAGGCGCTCGGCGGTGGCGGCCACGAAACGCCGTGACACCGCGGACTTCGACGTCGACGAAGCCACTGCGTCGGTGGACGGCCCGACCGGTTCGAGGGCGACTGGGTAGCGCCGGGTGGACAGCCCCGCGAGCATGGCCGCCACGGTGTGGTCGGTGAGCAGGTCGATGTCGCTGAAGGTGTCATACGAGTCGAGGTGGATCTCGGCGCCGGCAACGCTCGCACCCTCGGCCGGGAGACGGTCACCTTGCGGCCACCGAGTGCGACGGTCCCGTCCTCGCTGCCATGGCGGAACGCCATCCGGTCCGCCACGTTGTGCTTGCCCTTGGGGCCGGCCACCTCGGTGACCTCGGCGGCCATGAGCTCGCCCATGACCTCCAAGCCGATGGCCACCGACGCCGCCAAGAGGCCCTCTCTCATTCGACTGGCGAAGAGGAGCACCTCGTCGCCCGCCTTGCCCGCCAGGCGCTCGGCGAGCGCGACGGTGAGCTTTGGGTCGTCGAGATCGACCAGGCCAACGCCTGGCAGGATCGTCAGTCGAGGCTTGCCGGTGCCCTCAGAGGTGGGTGCGGCCTTGTTCGTGATGTGAGACGCTGACATGGTTGGCGGTTCTCCGTTTCGTGCTCGGATGGGTCTTCAACCCCGAGCCTGCCTCACGGCAGGGGTCGGAGCGGAGGACCGCCACCCAAATTCCACGGAGCCCGGGACAACCTCCGGATGCTCTCTCCACCGAGTGAGGGAGGGAGCACATGTCCGGATCGATCAGGGGTGGGGCAGCGGCGGCTGAGGGGGTGGTGGATGGGTTCGTCGGCT